>CAZKWG010000916.1:0-2940 GCA_964556105.1 uncultured Enterobacterales bacterium
GCCCCGATCGTGGGCGCGCAGCAGGGCCTCGGCCTCGGCGGCGGCGCCCGCGGCGCGGCGCAGCTCGGCCAGCGCGTGGCGGGCGCGGTAGTGGTCGGCCAGCCGGGCGTGGGCCTCGTCGAGATCGGGCAGCTCGGTGAGGGCGTCGCGCAGGGCGCCGAGCATGGCCAGCGCCGCCTCGCCCGCGGCGCGCTCGGAGGCCTCGGCCTGTACCTCCAGGTCCCAGGCGGGCTTCTTGACCGAGACCGGCGCGTAGGTGGGCACCTCGGCCAGCCGCGCCCGGGCCTCGTCTGCGGCGCGCGCCGCCTCCGCGCGCAGCACCCCCACGCGGCCGCGCAGGAGGTCGGCCTCGGCCAGCTTCGCCCAGGCCCGCTCCCGCCGCGCCTCGCCGTCCAGCCAGGCGTTGATCTCGCGCGCCAGGGCGCCGGCGTTCGGGTAACGATCCTCGGCCCGGCGCTGCATCGCGCGGTCGACGATGCGGGCGAGCGCCTCGGGGACGGGCGGCGCCCCCCGCTCGGCGGCGGCCTGACGGACGGGGAGCGGCGCGCCGGTCTTGACCTGCAGCAGCACCAGCCAGGCGTTCGGCCCGGTGTACGGCGGCCGGCCGGTGAGGATCTCGTAGAGGATCGCGCCCAGCGCGTAGACGTCCGTGGCGTGGCTGGCCGGACGATGCTCGGCCTGCTCCGGCGCCATGTAGGAGGGCGTGCCCGAGACCGAGCCGGTGTGCGCGACGTCCGCGGTGTTCACGCCGCTCGCGTCGACCAGGGGCGCGCCGTCAGCCAGCACCTTGGCCAGCCCCCAGTCCACCACCAGCACCTCGCCGAACTGCCCGAGCATGAGGTTCTCTGGCTTCAGATCGCGGTGCAGCACGTCCTGCGCGTGGGCGAAGGCCACCGCCTCACAGGCGCGGTGCAGGGCCTCGACCAGGCGGCGGATGGTCCAGCCCTCGAAGCTCGGCCCCGCGTGCACCTCGCCGATCACCGCCCGCAGCGTGCGCCCCTCCACCACCTTCATCGTGTAGTAGGGCCGCCCGTCCGGGAGCTGTCCGATCTCGTGAATCGGCACGATCGCCGGGTGTTGCAGCCGGGCGATGGCGCGCGCCTCTTTCTGAAAGCGCGTCTGCGCCAGGCGGTTCAGCAGCAGGCTCGGCTTCAAGATCTTCATCGCCACGGCGCGGTCGAGCGCGGGGTCGAAGACGCGGCGCACCTCCGCCATGCTGCCCAGGCCCAGCAGGCCGAGGTCCCGATACCGCCCGTAGGTCGCGCCGGCCGTCCGCTCTGGGGTCACGAGGTGCTCCAGCGCAAGGATAACCGCTCCTGCCCGGGGCCCGCGGGCCCGAGCGGGTTATCCGACCCTCCCGCCTCCCTTCCCGTAGCAGGACCTCACCATGGAACGCCTCATCGACGTGCTCCGCGCCCGCGGCCTGACGGGCGGCGCGGCGCGCGACGCGCTCAGCGCGGGCAAGGTCACCCTGCGCGGCGTCCCGACGGCGGACGGCGGGCGGCAGGTGATCCCTGAAGAGGTGGTCGTCACGCCCAACGCCCCGCGCATCTCCCCCGGCCACGATCTGGCCTTCCTCCACCGCGATCCGCACCTCGCCGTGATCTGGAAGCCCGCCGGCATGCTCTCCGTCCCTGCCGGTCGCGAGGGCGGCCACAAGAACGCCGTCGGTCTGGCCGGCCGCCTGCTCGGCGCCGCCTTCGCTGTCCACCGCCTGGACGAGGACACCAGCGGCGTGATGATGGTGGCCCGCACCGAGTCCGCCCAGGTCGCGCTCAAGGCCCTCCTCGAGCGCCACGAGGTCGAGCGCCGCTACCTCGCCATCGTCACCGGACACTTCCCCGACCAGGAGCGCCGCGTGCGCACCCTCCTGGTCCGCGATCGCGGCGACGGCCGCCGCGGCAGCGTCCCCCGCGACGAGCCCGCGCCCGAGGACGCCAAAGAGGCGATCACCACGCTGCGCCTCGTCGAGCGCCTCGGCCCCGGCGCCTCCCTGGTCGAGGCCAGCCTTCAGACCGGGCGCACCCACCAGGTCCGCATCCACCTCGCCGAGGCTGGGCACCCGATTCTGGGCGACGCGGTCTATGGCGGCCCCGGGATGGCGCGGCGCGCGCAGCGGCTCTGCCTGCACGCGGCGGTGCTGGGCTTCAAGCACCCGTTCACGGGGAAGTTGGTGCGCTTCGAGGCGCCGCTGGCGGACGATCTGGAGCGGATGCGCAGGCGGGTCGGCGGCGTGGGTGGATGAGGGCTGAGCCCCAGGCGGCTCCTTCGTTTGGACACCCAACACGCCGATATGTCACCGTTTGTCTCGCTGGCCGGCATAGCCCCCTCATCGCGGTATTTCCTCTCTGGCCAACGGCCCTACACCCAAGCCAGCAGCGTCGCTGTCGGCTTGTCCATGCTCCAACTGGTACAAGGGCGCACACCCATGTCTGGTCAGAAGTCTGTTCATCCTCCCGCCACGCCTGCCCCGTCCACCTCGAAGAAGGTGGACGCGACCGGCCAGACGCTGACGACGAACCAGGGCGTCCCCGTGGCGGACAACCAGCGCTCGCTGAAAGCCGGCCTGCGTGGGCCCACGCTGCTCGAGGACTTCATCCTGCGCGAGAAGATCACGCACTTCGACCACGAGCGCATCCCCGAGCGGATCGTGCATGCCCGCGGCTCCGGCGCGCATGGGTTCTTCGAGTGCTACGCGCCGCTGACCGAGCTCACCTGCGCCTCGATCTTCGCCGAGGCGGGCAAACAGACGCCCGTCTTCGTCCGCTTCTCCACCGTGGTGGGCGAGCGCGGATCCGCGGACACGGCGCGCGACGTGCGCGGCTTCGCCGTCAAGTTCTACACCGACGAGGGCAACTGGGATCTGGTCGGCAACAACATCCCGGTGTTCTTCATCCAGGACGCGATGAAGTTCCCGGACCTCGTGCACGCCGTCAAGCC
>CAZKWG010000917.1:0-2930 GCA_964556105.1 uncultured Enterobacterales bacterium
GAGCGCCGCCTGCGACGGTCGCGCCCAGGCCGAGCTCCGGTCCTCGAGCGACATCCAAGCTGTGGATCGTCGCGATCATGGCCCTGCTCGGTCTCGGGGCTGCGGCGCTCATGCTATCGGGAAGACTGGGGAGCGCTCCTCCGACCACAGCGGCTTCTGAGAAGAGCCCGGTCGCGGCTCCAGCGCCTGCGGCTCCAGCGCCTGCGGCTCCAGCGCCTGCGGCTCCAGCCCCAGCCCCAGCGCCGGCTCCCGCGCTCGCGGAAGTAGCGCCCGCGCCAGCTGCTCCGGCGGCAGTCTCGGCGCCCAGGCCTGAGGTCGCTCCCCCGGAGACGGCCCCCACGGCCGCGGCGGTCGTGTCTACGCCCACGAAACGGCCTGAAGCTGAGTCTCAGGGGCGCTCCACTTCGCGGTCGGCGCGCTCCACCGCGCCCGTTGCGTCCGAGCCATCTCCGGCGCCTGAACCTGTTCCGGAAGCCCCAGCCGCCCCGCAGGCCGCTGCCGCCCCGCAGCCCGCGACGGCGCCCCCCGCATCGGCCGGCCTGAAGGTGCGCGTCAACCAGACGGATTTGACGACGAAGCTGCTCGTCAATGGGAGCGTTCAGGCCGGGCTCACGGTCGAGCTCAAGCCTGGCCGTCAGCATGCCCTGATCGTTCAGAGCGTGGACGGGATCCCCTGCGCGTTCGGCGTGCAGGTGCGAGAGGAGGGTGGGTCGTGCTCATGGGTGTTGACCAGCGCGCGGGGTTCGAAGCCTTACTCGAGCTGCGGTGACGTGCGCCTGTGGTGCGACGAACAGGGTAATGTCACTGCGCCCTGAAGCTGAGGCCGCCAGACATGCTCATGGTGAGCGTGCATCTGAGCTGCGCCTGAGGGAGCGTGCATGAACCAACATCTCTTCGGGCGGTCTGGCCAGCCCGTGCCCGTCCTGGGCGTCGGCACCTGGAACATGGAGCAGGACGATCGCGCGGGCGCCATCCGGGCAATTCGACGGGGGATCGACCTGGGGATGACCCACATCGACACCGCGGAGCTCTACGGCCATGGGGCGGTCGAGGTCATGGTCGGCGAGGCGATCGCCGGTCGCCGTGACGAGGTCTTTCTGGTCTCCAAGGTCCTGCCCGGGAACGCCTCGCGCGCGGGCACGCTCGCCGCTTGTGAAGCCAGCCTTCGCCGGCTGCGTACGGACCACCTCGACTGCTATCTGCTGCACTGGTGGGAGGGCGAGCACCCGCTCATGGACACCGTCGCGGCGCTGGAGCAGCTCGAGACCGAAGGGAAGATCCGGTCCTGGGGGGTCTCGAATCTCGATGTCGAGGAGCTCGAGCAGGTCCAGGCCATCGCCGGGCGGGGCCGCATAGCCTGCAACCAGGTCTTGTATCATCTCGAAGAGCGCGGGATCGAGCACCAGGTCCTCCCCTGGTGCGAGGCGAACGGGGTCGCGCTGGTCGGCTACAGCCCCTTCGGCAACGGCAACTTTCCCAGCGAGCGGTCCCCTGGGGGTCAGGTGCTCGCCGCGATCGCCGCGCGTCGTGGGGCTACCGCTCGGCAGGTCGCCCTCGCCTTTCTCGTCCGTCGCCCGTCGCTCTTCGCGATCCCGAAGTCCAGCAGGGTGGTCGGCATGGACGAGAACGCGGGCGCTGGGGCGCTGGTTCTCCATGAGGAGGAGCTCGCAGAGATCGATCTGGCGTTTCCCCTCGGCGAGGACACGGGCGGGGTCGCGTGGGTCTGAAGGCGCTCAGCCCGCGCAGCCGATGAACCAGATCGCCGGGTTGACGCCCTCAGAGACCTGCCAGAAGCCGCCCCGCCAGGGATCGTAGGCGATGGCCTCTCCGTGGGGCTCCGCCGCGCCGCCCAGTCCGCGGCTCGGCGCGGACGAGATCGCCGAGAGGCCACTGTTGAGGTCGATCTCGTAGACGCTGGAGTAGGTCCGAAAGAGGAGCGAGCTGTCGTCCCACCAGAGGTCCGCCGCGGTCAACGCGGCGGCGGCCTCGCCCCCATCGACCCCGGTGCTGATCGTCCCGAGCGGCTCCGCCGTGACCTCCTCATCGCTGTCCAGCTCAGGGATCAGGTAGACATTGGAGGACTCGTCATCTGTCCGCTTGCTGAGGAGCAGCGGTAGCCCTCCCGAAGTGACCGCCAGCGCCTCCGCGTTCTCGATCTCGTCCGGGTACTCGAACGCGTACCACTCCCAGTCCGAGAGGGTGGCCTCGCCGAAGATCAGCGCGCTCAAGCTCGGCTCCTCGAAGACGTAGATGCCGAGATCGTCTCTGTCGTGGGCGTTGTTCCCGATGTCCCCGACGAAGATGCAGCTCCCACCATCACAAGGGCCGATCGCGAGATCTTCCCAGTCGATGTTGCTGGCGTCCTCCAAGGTGACGGTCGCCAGCGTGTTGCCCAGGGGGTCGATGGCGTAGATCTCCACCTCGCCGCCACGGTCTTCGTGCGCCCAGAGCAGGTCTGGATCGAGCCTGGACACCGCGAGCCCGCTCAGCTCGTCCAACGCCTCGTCGACGATGGTGCCGGTCTGGACCGGGTCGGCGTACGCATCGCAAGGACGCGCCGTCGGGCTGTCGAGGGCCGCTGTGTCGTCCTGGATGCCCGTGTCGGCGCTGTCGCTCGAGTCCTGGGCTCCGCTCTCCGAAGCGCCGCTCTCCGGCGTCCCGGAGTCCGTCGCCTCGTCCGCGGTCTCCGTCGCTGGAACCTTCACCCGCGGGCTGCAGGCGACGACGAGGGCGCAGATGAGGGCGGGCGTCGTCGGGCTCGCCGTGGAGGTGGTGAAGCGGCGTGGCGTCATCTGGAGAGACCTAACCGCTGCGTTCACGGCACGAGCAGGCGGTAGCCCACACCCAATTCCGTCTGAAACACGACCGGATTGGACGGGTCAATCTCCAGCTTCTCCCGCAGCCGCGCCATGTAGACGCGCAGGTCGTGG
>CAZKWG010000918.1:0-2921 GCA_964556105.1 uncultured Enterobacterales bacterium
GGGCCGAGGACCAGCAGGTGGTCCGCCCCCGGGGTCTGCTCGGGTAGCGTGGGGAGGGACAGATCGGCGCAGGCCAGGTGGAGGAGGAGCATGAGGCCCCCTAACCTCGCCCGCGTCGATCAGGGCGCTATCCACCGTGACTGGAACCAGGGGACGCCGAGCGCCCCTGGGCGCACCAGCCCGACCAGGGTCTCGCCCTCCTGGGCGGAGGTGTACAGATCGAGGTCTACCCGCATCCGCCGTTGCACCTGCCGGGCCTGCTCGCCCTCGCAGTCGCGCAGCAGGAGCTCGTGCTCCGTCACCCCCTTGCTGTAGCGGCGTCGGTCCTTCCCGCGCACCACGCAGCGCACCTCGCTGGACGGCCTCGTGTCGAGCGCGGCGTTCAGGTCGGAGGCGCCCTGGAAGGCGACCATCGGCATGACGAGGAGGCTGACGCCCAGGCTGCCGACCAGGGAGCGGTGCCCGCGCGAGGAGCCGACCAGCAGCAGGGCGGCCACGACGAGGTAGGCCACCCACAGGCCGATCCCGAGCTTGACGGCCGGATCGACCAGGGCGATCACGTCCAGCTCGCGCGTGACGGCGCTTCTCCCCCAGCGCAGCGCGTGGACGAAGAAGTAGGCGGCGAAGAGGGTCGCCACGGCCTCGACGCCCCAGGCCCGCGCAACGAAGCGGTCCTTGCCCCGGTGGCCGAGCAGGCCGCGCAAGGGGGCGAGCCCGCGGGTCAGCGCCTCCAGGCGCGCGGCGTCCAGCGGCTCGGGGGTGGGTGTCCCCGGGCGGCGGATCCAGACGCTCTCGCCGTCGCCCCAGATCGTCGAGACGCCGCTGAGCAGCAGCTCGGCCACGAGGGTGCGCAGCGCGCCGTCCTGCTGCAGGAGCTGCTGAAAGCCCGGGTGATCGCAGACCACGTAGACGGTGCGGTCGAAGAGGTGGTCCTCCATCTGCTGCTCGCGCGAGAGGCGCAGCGCCTTGAACAGCCCGTCGTACCAGCGCTCCGGGTGCAGCTCGAAGCGCACCGGCACGCGCAGGGGCATGCCCATGGTCATCCCCTTGCGCGGGTGGGTCGACGACGCGCGCGCCTGACGGGCGCGCCCGAAGAGGAGGAAGACCCAGAGGACCAGCACCACCAGATTCCAGATCATGTCGTGCTCTCGCAGAGCACTACGATACAGATGTTCGGGTATTTCAGGGTGGCGCTGAGATCTTCACTTAGACGGACAGGCGCTTCACCGCTTCTGATCTCCCGCCACGTAGCCCCAGCCGAAGCGGCCCTTGATGCACAGGTTTCCGTTCGTCACCGTGGACTCGACGGGCGACATGACGCGCACGATCTGGTTGTCCTGGGTGGTCAGCTCCAGCACGCAGCCGACGCCGCAGTAGGGGCAGACGGTCTGGGTGGTGCGCTGCCGGTCCTCGTCCCAGCGCCCCTCGACGCGCAGGTCATACTCCGACTTGAACATCAGCGCGCCGGTGGGGCAGACGTTGATGCAGTTGCCGCAGTAGACGCAGGCGGACTCGGGGAGGGGAACGGCCATCTCCGTGGAGATGCGCGCGTCGAAGCCGCGGCCGGCGACGGCGATGGCGAACGTGTTCTGAGCGTCCTCGCCGCAGGCCTCTACGCACTTGTAGCAGGTGATGCACTTGCTGTAGTCGCGAATATAGAGCGCGTTGTCGATCTTGACCGGCTGGGCGACGGTGGCGGCGGTCGCGCCGTCGGGGAGGGCGTGGTGGCCGGCGCGGGCGTGGTCGCGCTCGCCGGCGGAGGCGGGCGGCGCGGGCGGCCCGAAGCGCTCGGGATCGCCGCCATATCGGGCCATCCAGGTCGTGAGCGCGGGCGCGGTCGACGTGTCGATGGTGCTGGCGAGCAGCTCCAGCACCAGCTTGCGGCTGGTGCGCACGCGGGGGCTGTTGGTCTGCACCTTCATGCCGTCCTCGGCCTTGCGGGCGCAGCTCGGCGCCAGGGTGCGCGCGCCCTCCACCTCGACGACGCAGACACGGCAGACGTTCACCGGCGTCAGGTTGGCCGCCCAACACAAGGTCGGCGTCTCTACGCCCAGCTCGCGGCAGGCGTCCAGCAGCGTGTCGCCCTCGTTCACGGTGACGGGCTGTCCATCCACCGTGAGTTGTACCTCACGCCTGCTCATGGTGATCTCCCCAGAGGTGCGGCAGCTTCGCCAGCGCCGACTCGACCGCGCTGGAGGCGGTCTGACCCAACCCACAGATGCTCGCGTCGCGCATCACCATCCCGAGCTCGACCAGCAGGTGCCGCTCCGTCTCGACCGAGCCCAGGGGAGCGCCGCGGGCGAGGCGGGCCAGCAGCTCCTCCTGGCGCACGGTGCCGACACGGCAGGGTGTACACTGGCCGCAGCTCTCGTCCCGGAAGAAGGCGGCGAGGCGCTGCAGCATGGGCAGCATCGCCACGCTGTCGTCGAAGACCACCACGACGCCCGAGCCCAGGGTGGCGCCGACCGCGCGGGTGTCCTCGAAGCTCAGCGGCAGGTCCAGCTCGTCGGGGGTGAGGATGGTGCCCGCGGCGCCGCCCAGGAGGACCGCCTGGATCTCGCCGGTGGCGCCCCCGGCCAGGTCGAGCAGGGCGCGGAGGGTCGTGCCGAAGGGCACCTCGTAGAGGCCGGGGCGGGCGACGTGGCCGGAGAGGCAGAACAGGCGCGTCCCGGTAGAGCCCGGCGTGCCGATGCGGGCGAAGGCGGCGCCGCCCTCCAGCACGATGTCGGGGATGTTCGCCAGGGTCTCGACGTTGTTCACCAGGGTGGGTTTGCCGAAGAGGCCGACCTCGACCGGGAAGGGGGGCTTCGAGCGGGGCTCGCCGCGCTGGCCCTCGATGCTGGCGAAGAGGGCCGTCTCTTCGCCGCAGATGTAGGCGCCTGCGCCCTGGACGATCTCCAGATCGAAGCGCAGGCCGCGGC
>CAZKWG010000919.1:0-2916 GCA_964556105.1 uncultured Enterobacterales bacterium
ACGGGCCCCGAGGGCCAGCGCTGGAACGACTACCTGCGCCTCAAGCGCCCGAACGATCGGCCGGAGACGCGCTATCTCGCCAGCGAGCTGCTCTCCGGCTACGCGACGGTGCGCCTGGAGGACCGCCGTCTCTGGGACCCGGGGACCTGATCCCCGCTCAGGTCCCGGTCTGGTCGCCGCGGTTGGTGTTCTCGACGAAGAGCTCGCGGATCTGAACGCGGGCGCCGTCGCCGATGATCTTGGCGTGGCAGCCGAGGCGCGTGTTGGGCCCGGGGGGCGCGGCGGGCGGGCGCGGGCGGCCCTCGTGCGGCTTGCCCTCGGTGTGATCCATCATCATCTGCAGCTCGTGCTCGCTCATGGGCGTGAGCCCGGTGCCGCTCAGCACCTCCACGCGGCAGAGGTCGCAGGCGCCGTCGGGGCAGGTGCCGCCGGCGCGGCGGCCGGTGGAGATGGTCAGCCCGTTGGCGTCGGCCGCCATCAGGATCGAGTAATGTGGCTCACACTTGACCGTGCGCTCCTGCCCCGTCGGCAGGATGAAGGTCACGGAGAGCTGCTCGTCGGACTTGCCCGTAGGGCCCATGCCGAGCATGCCCTTCAGGCGCTTGCGGATCTGGAACGGGGTCACTCGGCCTCCAGTTGGAGCGGGGAGTCTATAGCAGCGCGAAGTTCCACGCCTTGCGGACGGCCGAGCGCGGCAGGATCTCGTCGGCCACGAAGGCGCGATGGGACTCGTCCTGCTGATAGGCGGCCAGCGCGTCGTCATCGTCGAAGAAGACGTGCAGCGAGAGATCCCAGCTCTTCGCGCTCGCCTCGTCCGAGGGCACGCCGACGCGCACCTCCTGGACCATGGGCAGCGCACGCAGAAAGCGCAGGCAGCTCGCCGCGAAGGCGGCCCGCTCGGGGAGCGCCTCCTCCGTGAGCTTGAGCAGGACGACGCGCGCGATCATGGCTGGGGCTCCTCGCCGGTGGCGTCGGCGTGAATATCCTCTTCGTGGATGAGGCGCGCGTTGCGCTGCCAGGTCGTGTACGACCAGGCCCACTGCAGCAGCACGACCAGCCGGTTGCGGAAGCTGGCCAACGACATCAGGTGGACGATCAGCCAGAACAGCCAGGCGACGAGCCCGCCGAACTGGGCGCGGCCGATCCAGGCGACGGCCTTGCTGCGCCCGATCGTCGCCATGCTGCCGAGATCGTCGTAGACGAAGCGCTCCGGCGCCTGGCCCTTCAGCTCGCGGCGGAGGTTCCGCGCCACCAGCCGCCCGCCCTGCATGGCGACCTGCGCCACGCCCGGCAGCGGGCTGCCGTCCGGGGTGTGGGTGAAGCTGGCCAGATCGCCGATGACGGCGACCTCGGGGTGTCCGGGCAGGGTGAGGTCCGGCTCGACGATCACGCGCCCGGCGCGGTCCAGCGGCACGCCCAGCGTCTTCGCCAGCGGCACCCCCGCCACGCCCGCCGCCCAGAGCACGGTGTGGGCCAGGACGCGCTCCTCGCCCACCATCACGCCGTCCGCGTCCACGGCGCGCACCGGGCGCCCGAAGAGCACCTCGACGCCCAGCGCCTGCAGGTCGCGCAGCGCGCGGTCGCGCAGCACCTTGGGGAAGGCGCCGAGCAGCGCGTCCCCGCCCTCCACCAGGACCACGCGGGCCAGGGAGGGGTCGATGCTGCGGAAGTCCTGAATCAGCGTTCGCCGCGCGATCTCGCAGAGCGAGCCCGCCAGCTCCACCCCGGTGGGGCCGCCGCCGACGACGACGAAGGTGAGGTGGCGGCGGCGCTCGTTGGCGTCGCGGGCGAGCTCGGCGCGCTCGAAGGCCAGCAGCACCCGCTGGCGGATCTCCAGGGCGTCCGCCATCGTCTTCAGGCCCGGCGCGTGCTTCTCCCAGTCGTCGTGGCCGAAGTAGGAGTGGGTGGCGCCCGCGGCGATGATCAGGCGGTCGTAGGGGATCTCGCGATCCGAGATCTTGACGGTGCGCTTCGCCAGATCGACCGAGCGCGCGCTGTCCAGGATCACGCTCACGTTCTCGTGGGCCGCCAGCAGCGCGCGGATGGGCTCGGCGATGTCGCCGGGGCTGAGCGCCGCCCCCGCCACCTGGTAGAGCAGCGGCTGGAAGAGGTGGTGGTTCCGTTTGTCGATGACCGTGATTCGAAGCGGCAGCTTCGCCAGCGCGCGCGCAACCGTGAGCCCGCCGAAGCCGCCGCCGATGACGACGACGTGCTTCGGAGCCGGCAGGGCGGAGCGGTCTTGCAGCGGGGGAGCGGCGGGAGAGGGGTCGGCCATGGGGCAGGCCTCCATGGCCGTCTCTAACGGACTTCTCCTCGCGCTGCGATCTGGGCGGGCCCGAACACGTCGCGCCCCAGCAGCGCGGCGGCGACGCGCAGGCAGGCGCGCACCGTGGACGGCGGCGGGTCTCCCGCGGTGGCGAGGGCGTCGCGGACGTGGGCGCGGGCGCTGCGCTCGGCCTCGCGGATCGTGTCGTTGGCGCTGCCCTTGCAGGCGGCGAGGGCGGCGGCGGCCAGGAGCACGGAGACGGCGACGCGGCGGGGGGGATCGGAGTCCAGGAGAGGGGCGGCCTCGCCGAGCGTGCGGATGGCCGGCTCGACCCGGCCGCCGGCGGCCTCGGGGATGGCCAGCAGGGCCAGGGTCCAGCCGAGCCCGCTCGTGTCGCCGGCCTCGCGCAGCAGGTCGCGCGCGGCGGTGAGCTGGCCGCTGGCGGCGCCGAAGCCCCCCCGCTCCAGGTGCCAGAGCCCGAGCCCGGCGCGGGCGTGGGCCTCCTCCAGCGGCTGGTTCGCGCCCGCGTGCAGGCTGATCGCGCGCTCGTAGAGCTGAACGACGGTGCGCGCCTGGAGGCGGACGCTGGTCTCGCCGGCGGCGACCCGCTCGGCCAGGATGGCGGCGAGCCCGCTGACGGCGACGCCCTC
>CAZKWG010000920.1:0-2912 GCA_964556105.1 uncultured Enterobacterales bacterium
CACCGTGGGGGAGGGTGGGGTGGGGGGGCTTCTGCGTTCTTGTCGCGACGAGGTCCGAGATCGTCTGTGTTGTGTAGATGGGGCCATCAGGAAGGCTCCGGCCCCCCCACCGCCCCCTTCGGTGGAGCTTCTGTCGCGTCGACATCAGACCACGCCCCGCCGCGTCAGCCCCTGTCACGACCCCGTCGGCGAGCAAGACCGACCACAGCCAGGCCCGCCAGGATCAAGCCAGTCGCAGACCGCGGCGCGCTGGCGCAGCCGCAGCCGGCGGTCTTGTCGGCCGCCTCGACAGGCTCATCGACCGACTCCGCCGGCACGACGGGGTCGCCCGCGCGCAGCGTGAACGACCAGGGCGCCTCCAGCGCGCGATCCCCCCGAAATTCCACCCCGGGTTCTACCGTCAGGGTGTACACCTGGTCCGTGACCCAGTCCTGCTCGGGCACGAAGAGCAGGACATGCGAGCTGCTGCCATAGTACAGATCGGCCCATACAGGAAACCCGGAGCTCTGGCTGTCCGTCACCGTGAGCAGGGCCGCGTCGACATCGCTCGCGGCGTTTCCGCGCGCGAAGACCACCGCGGGGCGGGCGTCGTAGTTGGTGGCGGCCAGCGGCAGGCCGTCGTCTTCGCCCTTGGGAAAGGTGGCGATGACCGGGTCCTGCATCCAGTCTTCGCCATGCAGGCGCTCCCAGAGGACCTGCCAGTACAGCGCGATGACCTCCGCTTCGCTGGCGGGGTTTCCCCACTCCAGCGGGTCCTGCTGGTGGCTGGTGATCCAAGGGAAGCGCTCGGTGTACAACGCGACGGCGCTCGGGGTCTGGCCGAACTGCCCGACCAGGGTGACTGCGACGCGCAGCAGGCTCTGACCGTCCGCGAGGGTCTCCTCGCTGACCTCGTGGCCGATCTGCGCGAAGACCTCGACCATCACCGCGTAGGGCACGACGTCCTCGGGTACCTCCTGCGGGCCGGTGAGCGAGGAGAAGACGACGTCGGCGGCCTCGTCGGGGCTGTGAGCGGACCAGTCGGAGTCGGCGTCCTCGATCCTCCCCTCCTCCAGATAGAGGGCGTCGTAGACCTGGTCGGCCATCCCGTGCGAGCCCAGACCCATCAGGAAGGCGATGTGTTGTCTCGCCTCGTCGCTCCAGGGTGGCGCGTAGGTCTCCCGAATCCACTCCAGGTAGAGGTCCTGAAAGGGCTCCCAGTGGGCGATCTCCCCGTAGCCGTCGTCTACGGCGTAGCCTCCATCGGGAAACATCGTGCCGTTGCGCAGCCAGGGGGCCAGATCCTCCGCGGTGAGCAGGTCGCGCAGCTCTCCCGCTGGGAGGTGCTCCAGCGCCGCCTCGCTGATCCACAGGTGCGAGGTCTGTCCGTTGGCGAAGGCGACGCCCATCAGGCCGAGTAGGAGCATGGTGTAACCTGACGTTACAGGACGAGAATATCGGGTCTGTAGTGGGACTCGCCCTCGACCTGGACCTCGAGGGTCGGCCAGGCGCCGGTGGCGGTGAGCACCTCGGCGACGGGCTCGCGCACCAGCAGGGTGTCCTCGGACTTCACGCCCGCCACGGAGGGGTTCCAGGCGTAGGCCTGGCCCAGGCGCACGGTGCCGCTGACGCGCGGGTTCGCGACGCTCTCCCGGTTCTCATAGCCGGCCAGCCCGCCCTGGTGGTGGTCGCGCCACTCGTGGCCGTAGCCGGTCTCGTTGTAGGCCTCGAGGATGGCCTCGAAGACGCCCGCCAGCGCGTTGCCGGGCCAGGTGGCGGCGTGGGCGGTGGCGTCGATGCGCGCGGTCGCGTCGGCGCGGCGGCGCAGATCGTCGGGGAGCGGCCCGATGTGCACGAGGCGCGTGGCGGAGGCCACCAGCCCGGCCCGTCGCGCGCAGAGCACGAGCATGGCCGCCCGGCGCACCGGGGTCGCGGTGGGCGGAGGGTGGCGGAAGCGGCGGATGCGATCGTCGGCGGCCACCAGCACCACGACGGGCTCGGCCCCGCGGCTCCAGGTCTCGAAGACCAGGCGGGCGGCGAGCATATGCTCGGTCTGGCCGGGCTCCACGGCGCGGGCGGCGGCCTCGATGGCCTCGCCCGTGACGCGCCCAAGCGAGCGGAAGCGCTCCTGCTCCTCCCGGGTGAGATCGTAGCGCAGGGCGGCGAGGGCCTCGGTCATGGTCCGCGCGCCCTCTCGGGGCACGTCGGCGCCCAGCGGGCCCTCGGCGAGGCTGGCGACGAGCGCGTCCTTGCGGGTGGGCACGTACCAGGGGTACTCGAGCGGCTCGAAGGGGAGGTCGCCGAATTCTTCGGCCAGCAGGCGCGGCATCTCGACGCGGTCGGCGATGAGGTAGTTACGCCGCGGGGTGAAGAGCAGCGAGGCGAAGGCGGTCTCGGCGTTGGTGGCGACGTTCGCGGAGCGCCCGCAGGTGGCCCAGGAGAAGCTGGACGAGCGCGACAGCAGCAGCCCACCCAGGCCGTGCGTCGCCATCAGGTCGGAGATCCGGCCGCGCTTCTCGGTGAACTCCCTCAGGCTCATGGCGCTCCCGACGCCGATTGTAACTCGGATCGGGGGCGGGGCGTCGGGCTCAGCGCAGCTTGTAGACGATCGCCAGATCGAAGGCCGCAGGCACGGCGACGCCGTCTACCTTCATGGGGTAGAAGCGCCACTTCCAGGCGGCTTCCAGGGCGGACGCCTCGAAGACCTTGTTGCAGGAGCGCACCTGGATGTCCGTGGGCTCCCCGCGCGCGTCGATCTGGATGCGCAGCGCGCAGCGCCCCTCGTCGAGCCCGAGCTGCTTCGCCGCCTCGGGGTAGCGGGGCTCGACGCGGCTCCTGACGCGGACCTCGGACCAGTGGACGGCGCGGACATCGCCCCCGCCGCCACCGCCCTCGCCGCCCTCGCCGCCCTCGCCCTCGCCTTCGCCCTCGCC
>CAZKWG010000921.1:0-2909 GCA_964556105.1 uncultured Enterobacterales bacterium
CTTCGCGGTGCAATGGTCCATCGTCTATGACACCGCGAGGTCCAACGTCCCTCCCCTTCGGCTGCGCGTCGTCAGCCTGCTGGAGGCGCTCGACCCAGGTCCGAGCTGACCGCGAACGCGCCTCCGGGAGGAGCAGAGCTGCCATGTCCACCCCCATCCTCACCGCCACCGGTCTCCGCAAGGTCTACGGGCGCGTCGTCGCCGTGGACGAGGTCTCGCTCACGGTCGAGCCGGGCACGCTGCTCGGGCTGGTCGGGCCGAACGGCGCCGGAAAGAGCACGACCATCCGCATGATCTCCGGCCAGCTCACGCCCACGGCCGGCAGCGTGCAGGTGGGCGGCATCGACGTCGGGCAGGACCCCAACGCCGCCCGCGCCCGCATCGGCTACGTGCCGGAGGAGCCGAAGCTGTACGACTACCTGACGGCCCGCGAGATGGTGAGCTTCGTCGCCGAGATCCGCGGCGGCGGCGACGTCGAGGCGGCGCTGGCCGTGGCCGCCCTGGACGAGGACGCCGACCGCCCCATCCAGGAGTACTCCCAGGGGATGCGGCGCAAGACGGCGCTGGCCTGCGCGCTGGTCGCCCGGCCGCCCCTCTATGGGCTCGACGAGGCGCTCAACGGGCTCGACCCGCCCTCGGCCGCGCGCGTGACGGCCGCCCTGCGCGCCGCCTGTGACGCCGGCGCCGCCGTCATCCTCTCCACCCACGTCCTGGACACGCTGGAGAAGATCGCCGACCGGCTGGTGATGATCAACGGCGGGCGGGTGGTCGCCGACCTGCCCGGCTCGGAGATGGAGCGCGTCCGCGCGTTGTTCGGCTGATGCCGGCGAGCCGGACCTGGAACCGCCTCCGCCGCGCGTTCTCCGGCCGCAGCCTGCCCGTCTGGTACCACGCCGAGTACCGGCTCCCCATCCCGGCCCTGGAGGGCGGCACCGGCCTGGAGCCGCGCCGCGCGGACTTCGTGGCCTGGACCCTGCTCACCCTGGGCGCGATAGACCCGGACGACGTGCGCATGCCGGAGCGCATCCCCTACGCCGACCTCTGCCGCGTCCACACGCCCGCCTGGCTGGAGGCGCTCGGGCGCCCCGAGACCTTCGTGAGCGTCTTCGGCATCCCGTCCGGCGAGCTGGACGTGGACGCGGTGATGAGCCTGTACCGCCTGGCGGTGGGCGGCACGCTGGCGGCTGCCCGCGCGGCCCTCGCCGACGACCAGGCGACGATGAACCTTCAAGGCGGCTTTCACCACGCCTTCCCCCACAAGGGCGGCGGGCTGTGCGCGCTCAACGACGTCGCGGTGGCCGTGGCCGTCCTGCGGGCCGAGGGCTTTACAGGGCGCGTCGTCGTGCTGGACCTGGACGCGCACCCGCCAGACGGGACGGCCGCCTGCCTGGCCGAGGACCCGAGCTGCTGGATCGGGTCGATCTCCGGCTCGGACTGGGGCGCCCTGCCGGGCGTGGACGAGACGGTGCTGCCGCCAGGGACCGGCGGCGGCCCCTACCTGGAGGCGCTGGACGCGCTGCTCGGGCGTATGCCGCGCCCGGACCTGGCCTTCGTCGTGGCGGGCTCGGACGTGCTGGGCGGCGACCGGCTGGGGCAGCTCGGGCTGGAGCTGGCCGAGGTGCGGACGCGCGACCGACGGGTGGCGGAGGCGCTCTCCGGCATGGCCTCGGTGTGGCTGCCCGGGGGAGGCTACTCGCCCAACGCCTGGCGGGCGATGGCCGGGACAGGGCTGATGCTGGCGCTGCGCTCGGACGCGCCGGTGCCGCCCGAACTAGATCCTCTAGCCGGCCGAATGGACGCCCTCTTCCTCTCCCTTCAGCCCGAGCACCTCGGCGGCGACGGGTTCGACCTGGTGCCCGCCGATCTCGGCCTGGGCGAGGTGGCTCCCAGCCGACTGCTCGGCCTGTACACCGCCGAGGGCCTCGAGTTCGCCCTGCACCATTACGGCGTGCTCCCCCAGATCGCGCGGCTCGGCTACCGCGACTTCCGCGTCGCCCTGGACCGCGTGGACGTGGGCGAACGTTTCCGCCTCTTCGGCCGGGCCCGCGAGGACGACCAGGAGCACCTGCTGGTCGAGTCCGTCCTGGAGCGCAAGCGTGTCCCCTGCCCGCCGCACCCGGAGCTGCCCGACAGCGGGCCCCAGGGCCCGGGGGTGGAGGTCCTCTACCTGCACTGGTTGAACCTTCGCAATCCACGCGCCACCTTCACCAGCCCTCGCCCGCGCCTGCCGGGCCAGGACGTCCCAGGCCTGGGCATGGCGCCCGAGGCCAGCGACCTCATCGGCCGGATCGCCGCCCGCCTCGGGCTGGCGGGGGTCGCGTTGAGGCCCGCCTGGCTGCACGTCGCGGTCGCGGTCCGCGCGCGCTTCCAGTTCGTGGATCCCGCCCGACAGGGTCGCTTCGAGGCGCTGATCCGCGATCTGGCCGCCACACCGCTGGTGACGTCCACCCGCCTCGTCGCCGAGGGTCAGGTGCTGCTGAACGGCCAGCCCTACGCCTGGGAGCCGGATCTCATGATCTCCTGGCGCGTGCCGGTGGCGGTGGACGCGGCGGCGGTGGCGCAGGCGCGGGAGGCCGCGCGCTTCACCCTTCGCTGAGGTATGGGTGCAGGAGGAGGCTCCCACGCCGCTGCCCCCCTCCCCGTCCAGGCGCCGCCCGGTGGTGCTGCTCTATCAACCCAGGGTGGAGTTCTTTACGCTCCCGCTGGCGCTGATCGCGCTCGGGTCGGCGCTCGAGGACGTCGAGGTCCGCGTGCTGGACGGGCGCTTCCAGGGCGAGGTGCCCCGGCTGGACGGCGAGGTCCTCGCGCTGGGCGTCACCGTGCTCAGCGGGCGCCCGATCACCGACGCGCTGCGCTTCTCGACGGCCTTCCGCGCCTCATCCGGGCCGCGGTGGCTGCGATCGAGGCCT
>CAZKWG010000922.1:0-2897 GCA_964556105.1 uncultured Enterobacterales bacterium
GCTCGCCGCCGCCCAGCGCGAGGCCGAGGCGGTGGTGGTCCGGTCGGTCGGTCAGCGTGCTCACGCCGAGATCCTGCAGCCGGCGGTGCAGGTCCGCCACGCCCACGCGCTCCAGCAGGCGCACGGCCGGCAGGTTCAGGCTGCGGGCCAGGGCGTAGCGGGCGGTGACCGGCCCATGAAAGCGACGGTCGTAGTTCTGGGGGCTCCAGGTCCCGTGCGTGGTGGTCCAGGAGCCAGGGATATCCGGCAGAATGCTCGCCAGGGTGAACTCGCCGCCCGCGCGCGCGCCCTCCTCCAACCCCAACCAGTACAGGAAAGGCTTCAGCGCGCTGCCGGGGCTGCGCAGGGCCATGATCCCGTCCACCTGGCCGTCGGGCAGCTCCCAGCCGGCCGAGCCCACATAGGCCAGCACCTCGCCGCTGGCGCGATCCACGACCAGGGCGGCGGCCTGGGTGGCGCCGCGCGCGCTGAGGCGCTCCACCGTGTCCGCGGCCAGGGCCTCGACCTCCCGCTGCAGGCGCAGATCGAGGGTCGTGCGCAGGACGCGGCGCTGGGGTGTCGCGTCGGCCTCCAGGGCGGGGGCGCCGGAGCGCTCGGGCAGCAGGCGGCGGACGAGGTGCGGGGCGCTGCTCCAGACGGGGGAGCGCCGCGGGGTGACCGGCTCCTCGAGGGCGAGGGCGAGGGCCGCGGCGTCCAGGCTGCCGAGCGCGTGCATGCGCCTCAGGACGCGGTCGCGGGCGGCGCGCGCGGCCTCGGGGGCCTTCCAGGGGTCGAGATCGGCGGGGCGGCGGATCAGCGCGACGAGCAGCGCGGCCTCCGCCACGGAGAGGGTCTCGGCGGGCTTGTCCAGGTAGGTGCGCGCCGCGGCCTCGGCGCCAAACGCCAGGTTCCCGAAGTAGACGCGGTTGCAGTACTCCAGGAGCACCCGCTCCCGCCCGAGCTGCGCGCTGAGGCGCAGCGCCCACAGCGCCTCCCAGATCTTGCCGAGGAGCCCCGCCGGGCGCGGCGCCAGCGTGCGGGCGAGCTGCTGGGTGATCGTGCTGCCGCCCTGCACGATCCGCCCGGCCTCGAGGTTCTTCCAGGCGGCGCGGGCGACGCCCAGGGGGTCCACGCCGGGGTGCTGAAAGAAGCGATGGTCCTCCGCCGCCAGCAGCGCCGTCCGCAGGACCGGCGGCACGGCCTCGAGCTGGTCGCCGCGCGCCTGATCCTGAGGCGCCCGCTCGGCGATGAGCGCGCCGTCGCGGTCGAGCACGCGCACCGTGAGGGCAGGGGAGGGGAGGGTGAGCGGCCAGAGCACCCAGGCCAGGAGCCCGATCCCGAGGGCCAGCCCGAGCCCAGCCAGGCCCCGCGCGCTCCGCCGCATCACCGCGCCCTCACGCCCGCGCCCTCACCTCTGCGCCACCGGTCCCGCGCCGACGACGAAGCGCGTGGCCTCGGTTCGGCCGAAGATCTCGGGGCGGTACATCTCCTCCACCTTCGCCGCGGGCAGGGCGTAGTCGCCCGGCGTCGTGGCGCGCGCCAGATACTGGTAGGTGTGGATCCCGGCCGGCATCCAGGTGGCGTAGAGGGCCAGCCCGTCGTCGCGCAGCTCGCGGTGATCGAAGACCCAGGCCGACCAGCTCGGCACGTCCTCTTCGCTGTCCCCGCCGCCCCAGGCGGTGTCGGGGTTCTCGTCGTCGGAGTAGGAGCTGGCGGTGGTCTTGAAGAAGGTCTCGATCGGCTCGAGCCCGGCGGGCAGCGGGTCCAGGATGGCGACGTTGTGGCGATCCACCGGCGTCACCACGCGCAGGGTCACCTGCACCAGCGCGCCCGGCGTCACCGCGCCCGTGCCGCCCGAGCCCTCCAGCACCTTGTAGCCGCGGGTGAGGGTGAAGCCCTCGTCGCGCGGCGGCATGGTCTCGAGCGCGTACGAGAGGCGGGACTCGTAGTAGACCGCCCCGCCCTCGGCCTCGATCAGGAGCTGGCCGGCGCTCAGGGCGTCCATGCTCACGCTCGTGGTCTCGGCCTTCGGGCCGCTGAAGCGCGCGTTGAGCAGGCTCTTGCCGCCGAGGCTGATCTTCGCGCCCTGCGGCAGTCCCTTGGACTCAAACTGCTGGGCGTAGTCGGAGAGGGCGCGGAAGGCGCGCAGCGTCGTGAAGGTGTTGTCCCAGAAGCCGCTGTCGCGGGCGGCGACCAGCCCGCGGGCGAGGCGGGGCAGCAGCGGGTGGGCGGGGCGGCTGACGAGCAGGCCGGAGATCGCCGCGGCCGTAGACGAGGACTCTCCGTCCCACAGCGCGCTCCAGTCGTCCTGGTCGCGCAGGCGGGCGCTGTTGGCCTCCACCGTGACGGCGCCCTGCAGGCGGTCCTCCAGCGCCTTCGTCCGGCTGTCCGGGCCGCTGGTGCGCGCGATGGTCTCCAGCAGCTCGCCCTGGGCCGTCAGCGAGAGCCACTCGCGGCGCTCGTAGAGGCCGGCGTTGAAGCCCGCGTCTCCCTGGCCGAGGCGGGCCAGGACCAGGGCGACGCGCGCCTGGGCGGAGTAGGTGGTGCGATCGTCCCACCAGGTCGGCACCCAGCGACCGGCCAGGAACTGGCGGAGGAACTGGATGTTCTCCTCGGTGACCGGCCGCCCGGCGCGGCGCAGGGCGTCGATGGCCGCCGCGGTCGCCAGCGGCGAGGGCTCACGGCTTCCCGGCCAGTAGGCCAGCCCGCCGGAGGGGTGGCGGAAGTCGAGGATCTTCGCCGAGCCGGTCTCGACGTACTCGCGCAGCTTCTTCTCATCGACCGCGAGTGAGACCCGCGGCCCCAGCTCCAGGGCCAGGCTGGCGGCCAGCAGTCGGCTGGTCACCTGCTCCAGGCAGCCGTGCGGGTAGTCCAGCAGGTAGCCGAGCGAGGCGCCCGACCCGACCAGCACGGTGGGC
>CAZKWG010000923.1:0-2892 GCA_964556105.1 uncultured Enterobacterales bacterium
ACGACGGCCTGCTTGTGGTCCCAGCAGGGGCCCTGCTTGCCCTTCCAGGCGCCGATGGTCAGGCTGCGGAACTCGATGCCCTCGACGGTCTGCCAGGGCTGGGTCTGGCGTTCGAGGATGGAGATCCCGTGGAAGCCGGCGTGCTCGAAGGCGGCCAGGAATTCGTCCTCGCGCAGCGCGCCCGAGATGCAGCCGCTCCACAGGGTCGGGTCGGCGCGCAGGTGAGCTGGCACGGCCTCGTCGCTCACGATGTCGGAGATCACCGCACGCCCACCTCGTTTGAGCACGCGGAAGATCTCGGCGAAGACCGCGGGCTTGTCGTCGGGGCGCACCAGGTTCAGCACGCAGTTGGACACCACGACGTCCACGCTGTCGTCGGGGATCAGCGGCTCGACCTGGCGCAGGCGCTCCAGTTCAGCCTCCAAGCGGAGGTAGTCCTCGCCCGAGCGCACCGGGTTGTCAGCCAACCAGTCCGCCAGCCGGTCTCTGTCCAGTCGAAGATCCTGGATACGCCCGCGTCGAAAGGAGACGACGTCGAAGCCCACGCGCCGTGCGAACTCGGGCGCGGCGCCGCGGGCCAGGGCCAGCATCTCGTCATTGGTGTCCACGCCGACCACGCGGCCCGTGGGCCCCACGGCCCGCGCGGCCAGGAAACAAGCTTTTCCGCCGCCCGAGCCCAGGTCCAATACGGTCTCGCCCTGGCGGACGTGCCGGGTGGGATCGCCGCAGCCGTAGTCGCGCTCGATGACCTCCTGCGGGATCAGCTTCAGGCGCTCAGGATCGTAGGGCACCGCGCAGCACAGCGCCGGCTCGGTCGCGCGGGCCGCCGCGCTGTAGCGCTCGCCGACCGCCCGCTCCAGATCTTGTCCGTTCATCTCCACTCCCAGTTGTAGTCCCAAGCATCCGTCAACGGAGGGCCGCCAGCACCTCGTCTCCGACGAAGGCGCCGCTCTGCTCATACACCTGCGTCCCGTCCGGCAGCAGCACCACATGCGCGGGGAAGCCATCGGCGCCGACGAGCGCCTCGGTCAGGAACGCCGGATCGACCAGCACCAGGTGGCTGAGCTGGTAGTCCTCGGTCCACTCCTGACAGAAGCCGCGCGTCGCCGGGCTGGCCTCGTCGTCCTCGACCAGCACGCTGGCCAGGCGCAGTTCGGGGTGATCGAGCTGAAAGGTCTCCAAAACCGGCGCGTCCTCCTTGCACGGGCCGCACCAGCCCGCGCCGATGGCCAGCACCAGCGCGTCGCGCTCGGAGGCCAGCGACGCGAAGGGGTGCTCTGCCCCTTCGCAGTCCTGGAGTGCCAGCTCCGGGCCGGACCAGACCACGGTCGCGCCGGTCTCGGCGACAGGTTCACCGCAGGCCACGAGCAGCCCCAGGCTAAGGCAGCACGCTCTCCACCGCGTCGCGAAGGGCGACGGCGTCGTAGGTCTGGGACAGGTAGACGATGGTGCCGTCCGCGTCGACCACGATGTCGATGGGGTACGGCGAGAGCGCCGGATCGGAGGTGTATTCGTGGTAGGTGTCATCGTCGTCCTTCAGGATGGGGAAGGTGACGCCAGTGGCCGCCAGGAAGGCGTCGAGGTCCTCGTCGGACGCGCTGCCGCCAGCGGACAGGCCCAGCACGAGCAGGCCCTGGTCCTGGTAGGTCTGGTAGAAGTCAGTCTCGAGGTCTGGAAACTCCAGACTACAGACGGGTCAGAAGGTGGCGAAGTAGCTCAGTAATACTGGGCCGCCCAGCTCGTCCGAGGTGTAGGTCTCGGTGCCGTTGAAGGCCAGGTAGGTGAAGTCTGGCAGCGGGTCGCCTACGCCAATCCCCGCCCGGTTGGCCCGCACGGCCAGGGCGAGGTCGCCCTCGTCCGGGTCGTCGCTGGTGATCGTGACAGTGGCGCCCAGCTCGGCGCCGGTCGAGGTCCAGCTCAGCTCGACGAAGTCGGCCGAGCCCGCGGGGATGCTGAGCGCGCTGCGATCCACGCTCAAATTCGGGTCCGAGCTGCTGATCGCCGTGATCTCCAGATCGTGTGGCCCCCGGTTGCGCAGCACCAGCGCGGCGCTCTCGGCCTCGCCCGCTCCGAGAACGCCGAGGTCCAGGCTGGCCACGTCCAAGGCCAGATCCGGCGCCGCCACCGTGGGATCCCAGGTGTAGGTCATCAGCGCGCGCCACTCGCCGAGGTAGAGCGTCGAGCCGAGCGCGTCGAGCGCCAGGACCATCGCGGCCTCCCCCGCGCCTGCCGGGTTCTCGACGCCGAGCAGCATCAGATCCTCAGGGTCGTAGACGGCCAGCTCGCCCCAGGCGGCGACCGCCACCGCGCCGTCGCCCAGCACCGCCAGATCCAGCGCGGATCCGCCGGTCTCGGCGTGGTGCGTCACCGCGAGCGCCTCCGTGTCCACGCGGTCGATGCCGCTGGCGCCGCAAGCCGCCACCAGCGTCGTGTCGTCGAGCCAGACCAGATCGTGGACAGGTCCCGAGAGCGCGACCGAGCCCAGCTCCGCCCCCGAGGTGTCCAGGAGCTGGAGCCCGCCCTCGGTGTCGCCCACCGCCAGCGTGCTCCCGCGCAGGGCGAGGCTGTTGGCGTTACCCGTGACGCCGGGCAGGATGTCTGGCGTTGACAGCGTGTCTGCGCTCAGGTCGAAGACCAGCACGCCGGCCTCGTGCGCGGCGACGTACGCGGTGCTCCCGTCCACGACCACGCTCTCCAGCGCGCTCTCCCCGTCGGACCAGGCGCTCAGGCCCTCGGGCGCGGCGGGATCGGCGACATCGGCCAGGCCGATCCACGGCGGGCTGGTCTCGTCGCCATGGTGGGTCGCCACGAGCCGGTCGTCGCCGAGCGCGAGGTGCTGGCATCGGAAAGGGCCCGCGGGTCGGGGGAAGGAGATCTGCGTCTCCAAGGCGG
>CAZKWG010000924.1:0-2891 GCA_964556105.1 uncultured Enterobacterales bacterium
GCCACCGGCCCCGGGGAGAGCGTACCCAGCGCGCCCAGCGCCAGCGCGATCACGGTTAGCGAGACGCCCTCGGTCTTCAGCCATATCGGGATAAGATTGTCGATGATCCCGAAGGGAAGCCCCGAGGACAGGTAGAGGACGACGACCCACAGCTCCCAACGGCGCGGCGCGGCGCGCTCTTCCCCGGCACGCCCGTCGCCGATTCTGACTGAGCCAGGCGCTCGGTGGAGCCGCCGGAGCGCCTGCGGGATTAGAGCCGGAAGGCGCGCTCGAGGGCGAGGCCGATGGCGAGCTGGTCGGGGACGGGGCCCGCCAGCTCGAAGGCGGAGATCGCCGGGGTCGAGGCTACATGGAGCGAGAACGTGTGGCCGACCGTGAACAGGCGCGCGCCGGCTGACCACTGTAGCTGGTCGGGCGCCGAGACGGGCAGCACCAGCTCACCGAACACGCTGTGGATGGGGATGGGCCGAAACGCCAGACCCAGGCCCGCCGAGCCCGCACCGCTCCGGTCTACGCCGGGCGAGATCGCGCCGGTAGCCAGGTCACGAAGCCGGGTGCGGAGAACCCGGCTTTGTGACCTGGCGTGCGCCCGGAGGGCGCGCCGCGGACGGCTCTGGCGTTGACATGTCCAGAGCGCCGCGAATCACCTTCCTCGCGCGTGCTTTACTCAGGCGGCAGGCACTGACCTGGAGCATCGACGACCTTCCGGCAGCCCCAGCAGAGAACCTCCCCTTCGGTCGTCAGGCCGCAGGTCGAGGAGTAGCCGGTCGCCAGATCTACGAAGGTCTTACCCGGAGGAACATCGATCTGACCAAACTCGTTGCCACCCCAGCAGACGGCCTCACCGCTCTCCGTCAACGCGCAGGTGTGCCAGCGGCCTCCGTGTAGCGCGACAAGGTCGGCGCGGTCGGGAGCCATCGTCTGCCCCTCCGAATTCGAGCCCCAGCAGGTCGGGCGGCGGTCTGCGGTGAGCGCGCAGGTGTGGGCATTGCCCGCATCCAGGGATTGGAAGACCCCAGAGGGAGCGTCCGTCTGACCATAGGCGTTCCATCCCCAACAGGAGGCTGTCCCATCGTCGAGAAGTCCACAGGTGAAGTTGGAGCCCAGGCGCACCTGCGCAAAGGCCCGATCCGGTATCTCGCCCTCTCCGTTCGTGAGATTGCCCCAGCACGTGACCTCTCCGTCCGCGCTCAACCCGCAGGCATGATCGGAGCCTGTCGACACCGCGACGTACTGGCCCGGAGGCGCCTCTGTCTGGCCAATCTTGTTGGTTCCCCAGCAGGTGATTGCGCCGTCAGAGGCCAGCGCGCAGCTGTAGTATCCGCCTCCGCTGACCTGCTGCCACCCCTTCCCCTCGGGCGCGTTCTGTGGATGATAATCCTCTACCCCGTCGTACCAACGACAGCGGATCTGGCCGCGCTCCGTGCGCACGCAGTAGTGATGGAGTCCCGCGCTGATGTCGATGATCGGGTCCTGACAACCGGGGGCGAAGACGATCAACGCCATGGGGAGGTGGCGTCTTCCGCGACCGGAGACGTCTCCCCTATTCCGCATTGAAGACATAGGTGCCCTCATCACAGATACCAACGCCGTCCCATGTGATCGTCGTGAGCGCCACCTCAGCGTCCTGGCTGTCGTGGGAGAGCAAGGTGCCCTCGACCTCCAGCAGACCGACGTGGACAGTGAAGGCCAGATCATCTCCCCCGGCCGGCGTCGTCGGCACGGCCAGCGAGTAGTTCGGGTTTCCGTATTGCTCGAAAGACACCCACAGCGGATTCCCGTAGGTCCGCATGACTAACTTCTCCGGGAGGCTGCAATCGAGCGCGTTCAAGGAGATGACATAGCCCTGCGCCTGGCTGACGGTTGGGGCCGTCCCGCAGCTCCACGCCATCTCGACCTGCATCTGTCCTACGTTGTCCAGATCGACCTCTTCGACGACGAAGACGGGGTGCCCGCTGACCTCCTCGACGTCAAAGGGATTCTCTGCGTCGAGCGTGAACGTACCGACGGTGGATCCGAGCGTGTCATCCGGGTCCCAAACGATGGGCTCATCAGGCTGTACGACCTTGAGCGCGTTACCTTGATCCTCGACGATGTCGATCTGGGTGACCCAGGCGGCGTTGGTCATGACGCCTGTGCCGGCGATCATGACGGGAAGGAGCGTCACGCGGTAGCTGTCGTCGTCGTCTTTGTCGCGCGCGCGCATCGGGATGAGCTGGAAGGTGCCGGTGCCAGCCGAACAACCCGCGTTCGCGTTGCGCGCTCGGCGCGCGCCCATGTCTACAGTACCCAGCTCGACGCGGACGGGGTCGTAGTCGTCGCAGATTCGATCAAGCGACGCGTCTGGGTAGATGGTCACCGCATAGGTGCCCGAACACGAGTTGGGTTCCCCCTCCCCGCAGGTGCTCGCGCCGAAGCAGTTGGCCAGGGTGTTGATGTCGGTGACCGTGTTCCAGTCCCCATCGACGCCGCCCGGGGTCGGACTTGTCCAGCTCGTCTGCCCACTGCAGTCGCTATCGTCGCGATAGGTGACGATAGGCTGTCCAGGGATCGGCGCTTCAAGCTCTTCGTCAGTTGGAAGGGCAGAGACGTTCTCGCCTTGAACGAAACCGCTGGTCTTGTACGACTCGACCCGTTGGCCATTCAGATTGATAGTGCCCGCGTCTCCCTGACATTGACCGGAGGTGAATGAGAAGTCCTCGACGACGCTCTCTGACTCGGGAAACCCAGTGTCGACCACCTTGTCATTGCCTGGGCAGCCTGCGGCGGACCAGAGAATACTAGCCAAGATAGCGGGGGGGGGGGGGGGGGAGGGGGGGAACGCATACAGACAACAGATAGATAGGGGGTACGACTTCAGTCAACCATAGCGAAACAGAGTTCGCGACCGC
>CAZKWG010000925.1:0-2890 GCA_964556105.1 uncultured Enterobacterales bacterium
GGTGGGGATAGGCGACCTGCTTGCGCCCGTGCTTGCGGTCGATGAAGTCGTCGACCATGCCGCTGGAGAGCGGGCCCGGCCGGTAGAGGGCGAGGAGGGCGACGAGATCGTCGAGGTTGGACGGCTTCAGGCGCGTGAGCAGGTCGCGCATCCCTGAGCTCTCGACCTGGAACACCCCGAGCGCGTCGCCGCGCTGCAGCAGGGTGTAGGTCTCGGCGTCGTCGATCTCCAGGCGGGCGAGGTCGATCTTCTGGCCGGTGTTGCGCACGACCATCGCGATGGCGTCGCGGATCTGGTCGAGCGTCTTGAGGCCCAGGAAGTCGAACTTGATGAGGCCCACCGTCTCGGCGGACTTCATGTCGTACTGGACGACCGGGCCGCCGTCGGGGCCGTCGCGGTAGAGCGGGGCGTGGTTGACCAGGTCCTGGTCGGCGATGACGACGCCGGCGGCGTGGACGCCGGTCTGGCGGGTCATGCCCTCGACCCGGCGCGCGAGCGAGACGACGCGGCCGACCAGCGGGTCCTTCCCGACGAGGTGGGCGAATTTCTCGTCCTCGAGCGCCTTCTCCAGCGTGATGTTCAGCTCGTTCGGGACCAGCTTGGCGATGCGGTCGGCGTCGTCGAAGCCCACGCCGCAGATGCGGGCGATGTCCTTGATGGCCGCCTTGGCCTGCAGCTTGCCGTAGGTGATGATCTGGCTGACCAGCGGGGCGCCGTACTTCTCCTTGACGTGGGTGATGACCTCCTCGCGGCGGTCCTGGCAGAAGTCCACGTCGATGTCCGGCATGCTCACCCGCTCCGGGTTCAGGAACCGCTCGAAGAGCAGGCTG
Organism: uncultured Enterobacterales bacterium; assembly: GCA_964556105.1. Classification (GTDB taxonomy): domain Bacteria; phylum Myxococcota_A; class UBA796; order UBA796; family CAZKWG01; genus CAZKWG01. The sequence continues at coordinate 831 of CAZKWG010000925.1, forward strand.
AAGCGGATGGGATCGATGTCGGTGATGCGCAGGGCGTAGGCGACGAGGCTGCCGGCGGCGCTGCCGCGGCCGGGCCCGACGGGGATGGCCTGGTCCTTGGCCCAGTTGATGAACTCGGCGACGATGAGCAGGTAGGCGGGGAAGCCCATCTGCTCGATCACGCGCGTCTCGAAGTGCAGGCGCTTCCAGTACTCTTCGTGCAGCTCCACGGCGACGTCGCGCAGGCGCAGCTCGAGGCCCAGCTTCGCGTACCACTCGAAGTAGCCGTTCAGGTTGCCCGTGCCCGGTGGCTTCTCAGGGAATCCCTCCTCGGGGGAGGGCATCCCGAAGTCCATGGGCGGCGGGTAGGCGCGGTAGAAGTAGCGCCAGTTCGCCTCGGTGTCGGGGGCCTCGCCGCCGGGCGGCGTGGGGTCCGGCGGGCGGGCGGCGGGGAAGTGGTAGGTGTCCGTCTTGAACTTGAACTGGCAGCGCTCGGAGATCTCAGCGGTGCGGTCGAGCGCCTCCCCGTCGTCCGGGAAGAGCGCGCGCATCTCCTCTTCCGTCTTGACGTACTGCTGGTCGGTGGGCAGGCAGCGCCGATCCGCGTCGTCCAGGCTCTCGCCGCGGGCGATGGCGTTGAGCAGGTCCAGCGTGATGGCGTCGGTGGGCTTCTCGTAGCGGCAGTCGTTGGTGACCACCGTGCGCAGCCCAAGCTCGCCCGCGAGCGTCCGGCCGGCGGCGTTCAGCGCCTCCTGACCGGGAAGGCCGAAGTCCTGCAGCTCGACGAAGAGGCGGTCGGACCCGAAGATCTCCGCGAGCCGCGCCAGCTCCTCGCGGGCCACCCCGAGATCGCCGCGGGTGTGCTGCCCGAGCGGGCCGGACAGGCCGCTGGTCAGCGCGATCAGGCCCTCGTTGTGCTTCTGCAGCAGCGCGAGATCGATGCGCGGCCGGAAGTGCATCTGCCCGAAGATCGCCGTCGTGATCAGCTTGCAGAGGTTCTTGTAGCCCCGGGCGTCCTCGATGAGCAGGACGAGATCGTAGCCGCCGTCCTGGTCGCGCCGCGGGTCCAGGCGCTCGAGCCCCGGAGGCCAGAGCCAGAGGCTCGAGCCCAGGACGTGGTGGATCTTCGCGTCCTTGCACGCCTTCCAGAAGGTGACCGCGCCGTAGAGGTTGCAGGTGTCCGTCAGCGCGACCCCGCTCTGCCCGAGCGCGGCGGCGCGCGCAGCCAGCTCTTCAGGGCTCATCGCGCCGTCGAGCAGGCTGAACTGGGAGCGGTTGTGGAGGTGGACGAAGGACATCGGCGGGGCGTCGCGGCCGAGGATGGCGTGCCGGGAGATTACCTCTATTCCGTCTGTGGGGTCTCGTGATTAAGAAAGGTGCCTACCCGAGGTGGTCGATGGGCGAGCAGGCGCGCGCGATGACGGTGTGGTTCGACACGGACCGGACACGGTACTTTTTGATCCCCGATGACATCGAGGTCACGCCGGGCGGCCTCTTCTTGCGCTCGGCCCGCGGCGGCCACAAGACCGTAGACGCAGACGCGGTCGCCACCTTCGAGGTCACGAAGGAGGAGGCGGTCGAGCGCATGAAGGAGGAGCTCGAGCAGACGGCGCGCCGCGTCAAGGACTCGGTGAGCGAGCTCTTCCAGGGCTCCAAGGGTGAGGGCGCGCGGGCCGACGGCGAGCGCGTCATGCGCGGGCTCGGCCGCGTCTTCGGCTCCGCCCTGACCGCGATCTCCGAGACGCTCACCAACCCCGCCGCCGCCGAAGAGGTCAAGGCGCGGACCGAGCAGCTCCGCGAGGGCGTGACCCACGAGGCGGAGAAGGTGGAGCCCGCCGTTCAGGCGTTCAGCGAGAAGATCAAAGAGATCTTCAACTCTCCCGAGGTCACCGGCGCCCTGGACAACCTGGGCAAGGGCCTGCAGGACCTGGCTCAGAAGATGCAGCAGAAGGCCGCCACAGAGCAGGCTCCCGCCGAGCCGCCCGCCGCCGCCGAGCCGCCCGCCGCCGAGCCGCCCGCCGCCGAAACGTCCCCGAAGGACGAGCCAGCCCCCGCAACCTGACCCGCCCCGCCCCAACCCC
>CAZKWG010000926.1:0-2888 GCA_964556105.1 uncultured Enterobacterales bacterium
GAGAAGTGCGGATGAGGGGGGGGCTCAGCCGGGGGGTACATGTCAGCTCGGACTTCTCAGATGGAGAAGGGAAAAGGCGAAGTTTTTTGCGTGCACCACACGAGAGCCGAGCCCGGCTCCAGGAGGAGCTGGCCTCGGCGGGTGTGGGGCGCGGGGGGTGAGCTGCCAGGCTGCCCCCTCGCGGTGCGCAACGAAGTTCGCACATCTGCGCGGCGTCGAAAAGTTTCGATGGATCGATTTGACATGTTCCTGACAACTGAGACTTCAGCATACTTTTGCCCATTACGCAGTTAGATAGTTGTATTATTGCTGATAGTACCCGAGTATCAGTTCAGTTTCAACGAGACTTGCGGCACCTAGTTAATCTTAACTATATTAATACTCATTTTGTATGAGCATCGGAGGGGCGCCATCGCCGAAGCGCCTCGTGCAGCAGGTGGTCTCCCTCGGCGCGGATGGTGAAGGGGACGCTGGCGTTCCAGGTGTTCACGACGCGCTCCCAGAGGGGGCCGAAGGCGACCGCGCAGATGCTCGCCACCATGGGCAGGGGCGTGTCGGCGCTCAAGGTAGGCGCCTGCGCGTGGTGGTAGAGGTCCAGATCGCTGACCAGGGCCTCCGCCAGCCGCCAGGCGGACTGGTGGCGGGGGTCGCGCCAGCGCTGGGGGCTGCGCTGCAGCGTCGCCTCCTTGAGCGCGCTGGCGGCGCGCAGGCGCGGCAGCCACCGCCCGTCCAGCGTCAGGCGGGCGCGGTCCTGGACCGATCGGAGCGGGCGCGCGTCCGTCCAGCGGGCGCCGATGGTGCAGATCCCGCGGAGCTGGACCTCCTCGCCGGCGGCGGCCTGCTCGAGCACGATCTGGGTCAGGGCCTGGACCACCTCCCGGACCTGTGCGCGGGAGAGGCCGGTGCGTTCGGAGACCGCGAGGATGAGCTCAGACGTGTTCATGACCGATCCATGTCGCATGCTGGACGGGTTGGCGCTTGGGAGTTGAGTAGGTAGGCGCTATAGCCAAGTTTAGGGTCGAGAGGCGTTGTGTGGGGCGGCTGTCACGGCCCCCCCCGTCAGGTCGCGGCGATCTCAGGCGTGTCGTCGGGTTGGCTCGGCCTGCTCCCGCAGGTTGGCGAAGACGAGCTTCATCAGGGCGGCCTGCGTCTCCCAGACGCCCTCTCCGCGCGCGGCGATGGCGGTCAGGGACGGGGCCCGCTCCGGGTTCAGGCTGCGCTCCATCACGGGAAGCGGGATGGTGCGTCGAAGATCGCGCTTGTTCCACTGGTATACGTGCGGCGTGCTGTCCAGCGAGCGCCCCATGACCCCCAGCGTCAGGACGAGATCGTTTCGCGCGACGAGGTTCGCTCCCTCGCGATCTTCGCCGCTGTCCGCCACGAAGACGACGCCATCGGCGCCCTCCAGCACCGCGCGTCGGGTCGCCTGATAAAACGACTGGCCCGGGACGGTGAAGAAGTCCACCTTGATCTTGTAGCCGGAGAGCTGGCCTGCCACGAGGGGGAAATAGTCGAAGAAGAGCGTTCGTTCGCTCTCGGTGTCCAGCTGCACCAGGGCGCCACGCTGGCCGCGTGGGCAACGTTGGTAGAGCTGCTCCAGGTTGGTCGTCTTTCCCCCCAGCCCAGGCCCATAATATACCACCTTGAGCGAGACCTCGCGGCTCGCTGCCGAGATACGCATCACAGACTCCTTCAAGAGATGCCGAAGGTTGGCCTATGTAGCCAACACGTCACAGCAGAGTACCGAGATATGGCGAGTCTGCGGTGCTGTTGACCCCCGAGAGGTCTCCGACCCCACGGGGCTCTTCAACACCCCATGACTCACAGTGTGTCACCAGCGGAGGGGCACGGGTAAGCTCCTTCTACGGGACTTGACAATTTCCTGACATCTCATCCCGTCAGGCTGATAGACATATTTTTTCGTCCGATCTCGTCACTTTCTGCACGCTCGAGAAAAGCATGGTTCCCCCCTTGAGGGTTCAACGACTGGTGAGAACCTTTCAATTCGATTATATTTGCAGATCGTGTCTAAATTCCAAGCAAAGGCGATAGAGAACCGAGGCTGGGCGCCCACCAAAGCTGGCGTTTCCGCTGGTAATTGTGTGGTCGTGAACGGCTACTCCGCGACCTGGCTGGCTCGCGGCTTCCCCTGGGTCTATCGCGACGAGCTGGTCGGGACGCCTCCCGCGCTGTCCGTCGGCGCGCGGGTCCGAATTCAGGGGCAGGACGGGGGCGTCCTCGGCGTCGGGATCTGGGATCAGGGCCATGTCGCCGTGCGGCGCTTCCGCGAAGACGACGGGCCGCTGGACGCCGCGCTGCTGCGCGACCGGCTCCTCGCGGCGCTCTCGCGCCGGCCGCTGCCCCCGGAGACCACGGCCTTTCGTTGGCTGCACGGCGAGAACGACGACACGCCCGGCGTGCGGCTGGATGTCTGGGGTGACGAGCTCACGCTCACGCTGGACGCGCCGGGGCTGTTGCCGCTCGCGGGGCCGCTGCTCGAGGAGGCGCGCGCGCTCTGGCCGCGGATCGGCGGCGACCGGCCCCTGCGGGCGATCTGGCAGACCTGGCGCCCGGCGCAGGGGGAGGAGCAGGCCGTCGAGCGCGCTCCCCGCGGCCTGGTCTGGGGAGAGGACCGGGGCGAGGACGTGCCCGTGCTGGAGCTGGGCCTGCGCTATCGGGTCCGGCCGGCGGACGGCTTCGACGCGGGCGTCTACGCGGACATGCGCGCGGTGCGGGCCTGGATGGCGCCTCACTGGCGCGGTCGGCGGGTCCTCAACACCTTCGCGTTCACCGGCGCGTTCACGGTCTCCGCCGCGGCGGGCGGGGCGCGCGAGGTGCTGAGCGTCGATCTCTCGCCGCAGGTGTTGGAGCGCCTGGCGGAGAACCTG
>CAZKWG010000927.1:0-2882 GCA_964556105.1 uncultured Enterobacterales bacterium
GTGCGTCTCTTGACACCGCAACGCCAGAGCCGTCCGCGGCGCGCCCTCCGGGCGCACGCCAGGGCACAAAGCCGGGTTTTCGGCACCCGGCTTTGTGCCCTGGCTAGTCGATGTGGGCGCCGCCTTCGGAGAGCGTGATCTGGTCGATCATGCGGTCGAGGGCCTCGCGGCGGGCTTCGACGGGGCGTTGGGACCAGGCTTCGCGGATGGCGGCGCGGAAGCGGGCGGGATCGACCTGCTCTGGGGTCGGGAGGGCTCGGCGCTCGGGCAGGCAGGCGAGGCGGAGCTTGAGGTGCTCGCGCTGGGCGCGCAGGGGGGCGTTGGCCGCCTTCCCCCTCGCCAGCGGACCCCCGTCTCGATGTCGCTGTGACGAAGGCTCGGGTCGTCGCCTCGACCCTCTTGACGCCCGATCAGGGTGGTGTCGGACATGGAACCGCCAATGACCCGAGGCCGACGAAATGGTTTCCTGGTGATCGCGAAGATGGGCGAGGAAGGATGTGAATGGCGATGTTCAGCGCTGGACTGCGCCTTGCAGCTCCCGCCCCGGTTGGAGTGATCACGGAGGTCGGATTGTCCGCGCGCGCCATCGTCACGGGTCCAGGCCAGCTCCAGCTCATCGACACTCCTCCGCGCACTGCCTTCCTCAAGCCAGTGGAATTCGTACGGGCAGGGCCACGGGATCGCCCAGGGCTCACGACTCTCCGCGAGCCTACGGACGAGCGCGTAGGCCCGCTCGTGGCGACCTCCGCTGGTGACTGGCGCCGCCTTCGAGCAGCTGCGTGGGCAGGGCGCCCGGTCGCGGACCAGGCCCCGCCGCGTCGCTTGGGGCGCGCCACGTCCACCCGGTGTCCGGTTGTATACGATCTGTGAACGGCGAGATCGGCGGGCGCGGGTGAGGTTGGAGAGGTCAAACAACCCTCGTTGGAGGTCCCATGCGTCCCAGTCTCGCCCTGGCGTTGTCGCTCTGCGTCCCCTCGCTCGCGCGCGCCCAGCAGTACACCACCGTCACGCACGACGATGGCACAAGCTACACCGCCATCTCATCGGAGCAGCTCACCCTCCCGCCGGACGAGGTGTACTACGTCTACGAGCCGGTGACCGACACCGAGGTCTGGACCCAGGCGCCGACTGAAGATGACGGGAGCACGTACTACCTGGCCGAGAGCGGGGACTGGGTGCTCTCGTCGAGCTGCGAGGCGTGGCTGCAGAGCGTCGAGAACCTCCGGCCACAGTGGGGCAGCTGCCGCACCGACGACCTGGACGTGGCCGAGTGGAACATCGCCCAGGCGTACGAGGCCTGCGAGGCGGAGGATCCCAACGGCTCCTGGACCGATCGCCTGCGCGACGCGGCGGCGGGTGCCCGGGCGGACGGGTCCACCTGCGCCTGCGAGGCGCAGATCGACGCGCTCTGGAGCTACGGGTCCACCTCGGACACGTGCACGACGGAGGCATCGACCGAGGTGGAGGACGCGATCAAGCGGACCTACCTGACCTGCCAGATGAGCACGATGTACAACACGGCCCCCGTGCACAAAGGGACCACCTGGGAGCCCGAGGACATCTCGGAGTTCTACGACGACGAGCTGCTCACCGATCCGGATCCCGGCTGGGTGGATGCGACGCTCTACAACCTGAGCCTGATGCAGCCGGGCTCGACCCAGCAGTGGTGGGAGATCTACATGGGCGACGGGCCGGACGTTGCGCGGCAGAACGCGGACATCTGCTCGTGCTTCGGCGCGTCCAACGACCTGTTCGCGACCACCCAGGGCCAGGGGGACACCACGGAGTGCGATCCGGGCGACCCGGCGCGCATCGAGCGCCTGACGGACATCGGTGAAGCGACCTGCCCCAACGCCGATCCGTATGGCGACTGGGGCAGCTGGGACTACTTCCAGTACGCTCAGGATTACGCCTGGACGGCGCTCGGCACCTGCGCCGAGCAGGCGAGCGGCCAGTGTGATCTGGCCATCGACGCCTACTGGCGTGAGGCCGAGGACCTCAAGAACATCGTGGCCGCCGGCTGCACGGACCCGAGCTACTACGTGCGCAAGGAGCAGCTCGACGAGGCGCTAGGCGACCTGATCGAGACCTGCGGGGCGAGCGGCTTCAGCATCTCGACGGCGCAGCTGGAGCGCGCCAATCAGATCTATGAGGACGCCACGCGCCTGGACGAGAGCGCCTGCTACACCTGGGACGCGATGGCGAGCCGGTGCCAGGTGTCGGGTGAGATCGTGAAGAGCACCGGCAACTTCGGGCTCTGGTTGAAACACACCGAGCTTCAGGTCTACAACTACCGCTGCCCGACCTACAAGGACTTCCACCTCTGCGCGATCAGGACGCCGGTTGCGGAGCTGTACATCGAGAAGTCCATCTGGGTGGGGAGGAAGACCTTCATCGCCGCGCACCGCTGCACATGGGTCGATCCGAGCACCGGGGTCGAGATGCCGCGCCACACCGACGGCCAGACCTCCAGCATCGCGGGGAGCGTCGGGCGCGTCAAGCTGCTGTTCCAGGACTTCATGAACGGGATCTACATGGGCAAGCGCAACTACATCGTGGTCTATGACCACATGGACCTCTACCAGCCCTGAGCCTCCGCTCATGTGAGCCGCGCGACCCAAAGGTGCCAGACAGGACTGATCACTTCAACATCAAATAGATTGAAGATGCCAGCCACTAGCCCAGAAGGTGCCGCAGAGAGCCAGAACCCTCCGCATCGCCTAGACCAAAATATAGGTTCTTATTACATAGTTGGTACAAAGAAGCCGACCTTCGTAAGGAGAGCCTCATGGGTAGGGGCAATACCACGCGCCGCGGCGACGCGGTAGTGGAGAAGTTCCTGCGTCTGCCGAGCTGGCCGGTGCGCAAGGTGTTCGCGGGCG
>CAZKWG010000928.1:0-2871 GCA_964556105.1 uncultured Enterobacterales bacterium
GACGGCGCCGATGCGCTCATCCAGCAGGAGCTGATCGGCGCGGGGGGTCGGATCATCGGCCCGGACACCGGGAACGCCCTGACGGGCAACCGGCCGCCCAGCCGGCTGCTGCGCGAGGTCCGCCGGAACCTGGACCCGGATCAGCTGCAGCTCCTGCACCTGCTCTACACGGGCTCCACGGACGTGGGCGCCATCGAGCGCCTCGCCGAGCCCCAGGGCGGCATGCCCGTCGCCGCGCTCCGCGCCCGCTACACGCTCAAGCGCCTCCTGCGCACGAACGCGACGGTGAACTTCCAGGAGACGCCGCTCGAGCTGAACTTCGATCGCGCGCCGCTGACCTACTACGAGTCCGATCGGCTCACGAGCAACGAGGAGATCGAGGCCTTCGAGAAGTGGCTCCTCTCCGAGCCGACGGTCTGTCGTGACGTCGCGGAGTTTGCGGCGTTTACCCACGCGATCCGCGCCGGCCTCCTCATGAGCGAGGACGTGGCGGAGGCGCAGCCCGCGGCCCCGGCGCCGGCCCAGCCGCCTCCGACCAACCGGCCCGAGCCCATGCTGGTGCGCCCCGATCCGGTCGAGCCGAAGCCCACGGAGAAGCCCGCCAGCGGGATCAGCCCGGCGATGATCGGCGGCGTCCTCGTCGTCGTCTTCATCGTGGCCGTCCTGGCCATCTTCCTCCTGCGGGGTTAGCAGGCCGCCATCTATGCCAGATGAGCGCTCCCACGGCCTCTGGGTCATCGACCCGGAAACGATGATCAGCATGCGCCTCAAGAAGGGGCGCGACGCGCTGGCCCGTGGAGAGCCCTCCATGGCGCTGGTGGAGGCCGAGGAGCTGCTCGACGAGCACCCTGGTCACACCGACGCGCTCTCCTTGAGCGGGGAGGCGGCGCTGGCGCTGCGCAACGCCCCGCTGGCTCGGGTCACGCTGGAGCAGGTCCTGGAGGTGCGGCCAGACAGCGCCGCGGTCCACGATCTGCTGGCCGTGGCGCGCTTCGAGTGCGTGGACTGGCCGGCGACGCTCGCCTCCGCAAAGGCGGCCATCGCGGCCGATCCTTCCCTGGCCCGCGCCTGGTACTACCAGGGGCTCGCCTTGGAGCGGACGGGGGACGCCGAGGGCGCGCTGCGTTGCTTCGAGCGCGCCGAGACGCTGGACGGGGAGCGCTGGCCTCTGCCCCGGAACTTCTCCGAGGCGGCCTGGGAGGACGGGCTCAACCGCGGGCGCCGCCTGCTCCCGGGGCCGATCCGCGGCTTCTACGCGAAGGTCCCCATCCGCTGGGAGCGTTTCCCCAGCGAGACGGAGATCCAGGCCAATTTCCCGCCGCTGAGCCCGCTCTCGTACGCGCTCTTCGAGGGCGAGCCTCCCGCCGATGGGGACCCTTGGACGGAGAGCCCGATCAGCGTGCGCCTCTTCCGGGGGAACCTGCGGCACGGCGCGCGCTCGGTGGACGACCTCGGCAAGCGCCTCGCCGACGCGCTCCTGCAGGAGGCGGCGGCCTGGCTGGGGATCATGGCCGAGGAGCCGGGCTAGTCCGTCCTCGCCGCGCTCAGGGCGACGCGATCCCCATCACCCAGACGTTGCGATCGCCCCCGGGGCCCGCACGATCTTCGTCGAAGACCACCCGCAGACGGTGTGGCCCTGCGCGCAGCGGGACATCAAACGACACCCATGTCGGCTTCCCCTCCACCGTCACGCGCTCCGGGGCTCGATCATCGACCCCGATCAGCACGCGCGGCGCACCCTCGTAGGAGGTCCCGACCAGCTCCAGCCGGAGGCCGGCCAGGTCCTTCGCGGCGTGCAGATCGAGCAGCCGCTCCCCGTTGGTGAAGAAGCCCCAGAAGAGCGGCATCTCTCCCGGCAGGACGGGGACATCGGGCGGCGCGGCCCCCGTCCAGCTCCCTCCACGACCGAGCCGCCGGAGCTGCAGCTCCAGCGCCCAGGCGACCTCAGGATCGGCTCTCCCCGCGCGCAGCACACGCGCCGCCCGCCCGCCCTCGCCGCGAGCGTCCAGGCGCTCCGCCAGGGACAGGCGCAGCGCAGGGTCCAAGGGCGCGCGCTCCGGACGCCAGCCCAGGTCGAGCAGCGCGTCGGCGCCCGCGCGGGGGAGCAGCCGCAGGGCCAGCCCGTGCCCGACCGGGTCCACGGCGAGGGCCATGCGGGCGAGCTCAGGGTCCAGGGCCAGCGCCGCCTCATGGACGCGCAGCACGCCGAGGGCATGCGCCTCTGCCACGTCGGACGCGTCCTCCGGAGGCGCCTGCAGCGCCAGCCCGGCGCGCGTCAGCCCGATCAGCCCGGCCAGCGCCAGACCCGCCGACTGCGCGCGCCCACGCCGCGCGCCCGCGCAGAGCCCAGCCAGCGTCAGCCCGGCGAGCGCCATCCCCAGCGCCGTGGGCAGGGCCTCGGGCAGGGCCAGGGAGGCCGCGAGCTGACGCGAGCCCAGGACGGCGCCGGCCCCGAGCAGCGCCCACGGGAGGGCCCTCGGCAGCGCCGGCCGCGCCAACCAGAGCAGGCCCGCCGCCCCCAGGGCCAGCACCCCAGCGAGGAGCCCGCTCCCCTTCCCTCCATCCGGCGCCACGGCGCTCGCCGTCCAGATCGGCGCCGCGCCCACGACCAGCAGCCCCGCGGCGAAGGTGTCCTGCCGCACCCGGAGCCCGACCAGCGCGGCCAGCAGCGCCAACCCCGAGGCCACCCAGGGCACAGGGGTCCCCACCGCCGCCGCGAGCACCGTCAGCGCGGCCCACAGCGAAGGCAGCGCGCGCCCTACTCCCACTCGATGGTCGCGGGCGGCTTGCTGCTGATGTCGTAGCAGACCCGGTTGATCCCCCGCACCTCGTTGATGATCCGGTTCGAGATGCGCCCCAGCAGCGGCCAGG
>CAZKWG010000929.1:0-2870 GCA_964556105.1 uncultured Enterobacterales bacterium
GCTCGGCTGCCAGGGGTCCTGGGCCTGTGCCTGAACGTCAGAGGGCGTGGTGCCCAGCTCGGCGGCGACGGCGGTGGTGAGCGCGAGGCTGCCGGTGATGGCGCCTTCGACGCCGTCTTGGGTCTCGTCGATGGCGGTGACCTGAGCGGCGGCGGACTGCGCGGGCGAGGAGGGCGCGCAGGTGAGCGCGGCGGTCTGGCCCTCGTCGGCGAGCGTGGAGGCTACGGCGGTGGAGGGGGCCTCGGTCCCGCCGGGCGGCGGGGTCAGCGCCGTGGCGACCTGCTGGAGTACGGTCTGGAGAGCGCCGGTGAGGGGCGATGGGCCGGCGTCGGTCTGCGCGCCGGGCATCTGAGGGCGCAGGAGATCGAGAAGTCCCGCGTTGCCGAGCAAGCCTTGGAGGCCGAGAAGCGGCGAGGCTGTCTGCGACTGCAGCGGCGCCGATGGAGCCTGTTGCGGCGCCGTCGTCGGGGTCTGAGATCGCTGATAGCTCATCGCGGCACCATCGTCGGACACCAGGGGCCTTCAGGGTCGATTGTCTTAAAAGAGATCGATGCCGGCAAGATCCTCGCGCAGATCTTGCTGCGCGTGGCCGGAGGGAAGGGTGTCGAGGGGTCGAACATCGGCGGCTCCAGATGCTGGCTTGACTCTCAAGCAAGTCTCGTGCCAATGGAGATACGCCGTGAATTTGCGTGCAGGGTGTCGAAGAGTTGACACCCCCGGGGGTCATTGGGTCTGCGGAGTCCACAGGTAGCAGGGACAAAATCCAGGACTGTCAGGGGGTGACGAACGACTGACGGACGTCCGTCACCTTTGTCACCCCTGGCAGGTGTCGCTTGGACGGACTCAGGCAGGTCTTGTCCGATGTCTTGACCGATGTCCGAGCGAGCGAGCTGACGTGGCACGGTCCCAAACATGACAAGGCCGGCGTTTGCCTTGCTGGTCTAAAACAAACATGGTACCAATCTATACCAACGAACTTCACGGAGCCCCCATGCCCGCCCCGAACTCGCCCGCCGCCCTCCGCGTTGCGATCTACACCCGCGTCTCCACCGACATGCAGGCCAGCAAGGACGAGGGCTCGCTCGACACCCAGGAGGCCCGCCTCCGCGCCGCGGTCCCGTCCCGCAACGGCCCCGCCGAGATCACCCAGGTCTTCCGCGAAGAAGGCGCCAGCGGCAAGAACCTGGCCCGCCCCCAGGTCCAGCGCCTGTTGAACGCGGTCAGGAACCGCGAGGTGGACCTGGTCATGGTCACCCGCGTGGACCGGCTCTCGCGGTCGCTCCTAGATTTCTACGAGTTGCACCGGCTCTTCGAGGAGAACAACGTCCAGTTCGTCAGCCTGAACGAATCATTCGACACCTCAACCGCCATCGGCCGCGCGATGCTCAAGCTGGTGTTGGTCTTCGCCGAACTCGAACGTGAACAGACGGCAGAGCGCACCCGACTCGCCATGCGCGCCCGCGCCGAGCGTGGGCTCTGGAACGGTGGCCACCCTCCGCTTGGCTACGACTCTGAGGGCAACGGGCACCTCACGCTCAACGTCGTCGAAGCGGGCCTCGTGAAGCTCATCTTTGACAAGTACCTGGATCTGCGCTCCAGCACGCAGGTCGCCCGCTGGCTCAACGAGCAGGGGCACCGCCAGAAGCAATACAACAGCCGCCGCAGTGGACCCAAAGGCGGCCAGGAGTTCACCGTCTCTGCGGTCCAAATCATGGTCACCAACAAACTCTACCTGGGCGAGATAGACCACAAAGGCGAGATCTTCGCCGGCCAGCACGAGGCCATCATCGACCGCGAGACCTTCGAGCGCGCTGGCGCTATCGTCGAGGGCAACGCCAAGAACCGACGCGGGCCGCCGCTGCGGGCGCAGTATGACTACCTGCTGACGGGCGTGCTCCGCTGCGCCTGCGGCTACAGCCTGACGACGTCCGCCGGCAACGGGCGAGGCGGTCGCTACCACTACTACCGCTGCGTCGGGATCCAGAAGAAGCCCGACCACGCCTGCCCGGTCAAGCAGGTCCGCGCCGAGCGCGCCGACGAGGCGGTGTTGGAGATCGTGCGCGAGGCCGCCCGTGACCCGAAGCTCCTGGAGGAGGCCGTGGCCGAGGCCAACCGCCTGGCCGATCAGAGCGTCAAGCCCCTCCGAGAGCGGGCGACCGCGCTCAAGCGCGAGCTGAACGAGGCCGAGGACACGGCGGCGAAGGTGCTCACCCAGATCCTCGGCGCGGGGATCTCGTCCTCCGTCACCGCGAAGAAGGTACTGGCCGACGCCGAGACCCGCGCCGAGCAGCTCCGTGGCGCCCTCGCCGCCGTCGAGGGGGAGTTGTCGGTTCGCGAGACCGAGCAGCTCGACCACGAGGTCATGGTCCAGGCGATCCGCGGCTTCGACACCGCGTTCCAGTACCTGTCGCTGGCGGAGAAGCGCGAGTTCCTCCACCTCATGGTCAAGGAGGTCACGCTGCACCCGGACCGCGTCGAGGTCGAGCTCTACGACGGTAAGCAGGCCAGCCGGTTCATGGAGGCGCGCGCGGCGGGTGGCCGCGGAGGGGGTGGAGGCGAGAACGGAGGTTCAGGCTCCACCGGTGGGACCGATCAAGGATCTATTGACCAGAACGACGAAACCCCGGCTGTTCATCAGCCGGGGTTCGTGACCGGTGGGGTATGGCTCCCGGTCATGGACCAAGGAAAGAACGTTCAGTGTGTCCTGCTCCATGCCGGGACCACATGGACGTCAGCGGCGGCTTGAAGGAGAGAGGAGCGACCGCGAGCAGCAAGAACCTCCCACCCCTGTCGCCCGTCCCTCAAGCCTCGACCGCTACCGCCGCTGGCGGCAGCTCCTGGACGACGGCGCACACCCGAGCCAGGCCGCG
>CAZKWG010000930.1:0-2868 GCA_964556105.1 uncultured Enterobacterales bacterium
TGGCGCCCGGCCTCGATGAGCTTCTCCAGGTACATGGCGCCGTTCCCGAAGGCCGCCTCGGCCTCGGCGCTGGCCGAGAGGAAGGCGTCCTCCAGCTCGTCGGGCGCGAACACCCGCCGCATCCCGCGCCCGCCGCCGCCGGCCAGGGCCTTGAGCAGGACCGGGTAGCCCATGGCGTCGGCGACGCGACGCGCCGTGGCGACGTCGGGCAGCGCGTTGTCCGTCCCCGGGATGGGCGCCACCCCGAGCCCCGTCATGGTGCGTCGCGCCTCGCTCTTGTCGCCCATCTGGCGGATGGAGAGCGGGCGCGGGCCGACGAAGGTGAGGCGCGCCGCCTCGCAGCGCGCGGCGAAGGTGGCGTTCTCGGAGAGGAAGCCCCAGCCGGGGTGCACCGCGCTGCAGCGCGAGGCGATGCCGGCCTCGATGATCGCGTCCTGGTCGAGCCAGGCGCGGGCCCCGCCGATGCAGATCACCTCCGTGGCGCGGCTCAGGTAGGAGAGCTCGCGGTCGGGCTCGGTGGTCAGCGCCACGGTCTCGATCCCCAGCCGTGCGGCGGTGCGGAGGATCCGGGCCGCGACCTCTCCCCGGTTCGCGACCAGGATTCGACGGAACATGCGTGACCTCGCCTGATCGGAGCCCCTTAACCCGATTCCTGGGCGGCCTGCGACGGGCGCTGATCCACCTTCAGCCGGCGCGCGCGCTCGGCCACCGCGTGCTGGCCCTGGGACTCGGACGCCTTGATGATCAGCGTCAGGTTCAGCTGGACGGTCTCGTCGCGGAAGACGTTGCTCGCCAGCAGCCCCTCGAGCGCGTCGAGCTGCGCCCCGAGCACCTCCCAACGCCCCGCGCTCGCCTCGATCTGCGCGAGCAGCGCTCTGCAGTAGGTCTCCATCAGGCGGGAGGTGTGACGTAGCGAGAGGTTCAGCCCCTCCAGGACGAGGCTGCGCGCCTCGTCGCGGGCGCCACGCTGCTCGAAGGCAGAGGCGAGGTTGTAGATGGGCAGGGCGACGTGATCGGAGCAGACCCCGTCGAAGAGCGCCCTGGCGCGCTCGTAATATCGGATACAGACATCGATGTTGCCCAGGCGAAAGTGGCAGACGCCCATCGTGTTCAAGGCGCTCGCGAGCATCAGACGCGAGGCGCCTTCGGAGAGCTCGGCGATGGCGCGCTCGAGGACGAGGAGCGCCTCGGCGTGACGTTCGAGCGCGCAGAGCACGTTGGCCTGTATCAGCCACAGGCGGGGCAGGCTTCGGACCTGGCCGGTCCGCTCCGCCAGGGCGATGGCCTCCTGAATGTGTCGGGCGGCCTCGTCGATCTTCCCACCATGCTTGAGCACCGTCGAGAGATCCCGGTGCGCCTCGATCTGCGGCAGCGGGTCGTCGCAGGTCCGCGCCAGGGCGAGGGCCGCTTCGATGAGGGCGAGCCCCTCAGGTTCGCCGCGGGTGAAGCGGATGCCGCCAAGGCGGCGACGCATCTCCGAGGCCAGGGCGGTCATCCCCGCCTCCATCGCCAGGGTGAACGCGCGCTCGAAGTGGGGGACGGCGGCGTCCATCCGGCCTTCACCGAAGCGGGTATGGACGCCGCGCAGGGCGGTCAGCCAGGCCTCCTGCTCGGGGTCGGGCCGGGCGCCGGCCGCCAGGGCCTCGTCGATGAGGAGAACGCAGCCGGCGAGCTGATCGTAGAGCGAGTAGCCGGCCAGCCTTCGGGCCGCGCGGATCGCCAGCGCCAGCCCCCCCTGGGCCTCCCCGCCGAGGATCCGGTGCCGCGCCACCCGCAGCTCGGCCTGCTCGCCGCGCTGGGCCTCGAGGGCGCGCGCGCAGACAAGGTGATGCTCGGCCGCCCGCGCGCCGGCGCCGAGGAGCAGCCCCTCGCGCAGGATGGCGCTGACGAAGGCCCAGCTGCCCGCCGAGCTGCCCAGCCGCGCGATCTGGTGGTGCACCAGGAGATCATCCAAGCCAGGGCTGGGCCGCACCTTCGCGAGCGCGAGGGCCGTCGCCCACTCGGCGCGATCCACCTCCAACCCGAGCGTGCAGGCGATCTCTACCGCGATCATGTCCTCTCGAGGACGATCCTGGCGCAGCCACTCCACCTGAGACTGGATGAGCCAGTCCAGGCTCGCCGGGAGGTCCGCCCGCGCGCCGTCCATGAGCTGAAAGCCTGCCGCGCCGACCTCCAGCAGACCCCGCCGGACCCAGTCGCCCACCAGCAGGGAGACGAAGAGCGGGTTTCCCGCCGCACGACGGGCCAGGGTCTCGCGCAGGCCGGGCGCCAGGCGCAGGCTGCCGTCGACCAGCCGCCCGTGGTCGGCCTCGGCCAGCGGCCCGACCTCTACGGTCTGCACCCCGGGGAGCGCCTGGAGTTGGGCGAGCTGCGCGGCCTCGACGGGGCGACGGGCGAGGGCCTCGCGCTGAGCGCAGAGCACGAGCAGGGTGGGTCGCTCGGCGTGCCGCGGGCTCTGCAGGGCGGTCAGGGCCAGCCCGATCCCGTCAGCGCCCCAGGCGACGTCGTCCAGGACCACGAGCAGGGCGCGCTCCCCGGCCAGCTCGTACAGGCCGCGCAGCACCCGGTCGTGGCGCTCTGCGGGCCCCTCCTCCACCGCGGGGTGAGGGCGCGCCGGGAGGCCATCGGCGTCGAGCGCCCGCCGGAGCATCGCGTCCAGGCCCTGTCCGGGGCTGTCCGAGGGGCCGAAGCTGGCCCGCGCGACCTTCGCGACCCCCAGCTCGGCGGCGCGCTCGGCCAGCCAGGCGGCGAGGCGGGTGCGGCCGAAGCCCATCGGCCCCTCCAGCACCACGGCCGCGGCGCGCTGGTCCGCGCAGGCTCGACCCAGCGCCGCCCAGAGACGATCACGCTCGGCGTCCCTTCCGACCA
>CAZKWG010000931.1:0-2848 GCA_964556105.1 uncultured Enterobacterales bacterium
CGCCTACCTCCGCCCAGAAACGACCACCTTGAAACTCGAATGTGGAGAGAGATCCCACGCGCACCAACCACGGGTTCTCCCGCTTCACGTCCGCCAGCGCCCTCCTCAGCCCCGTAGATCGCCCCGAGCCGCGTCGTCCGACGATCGCGACACGCTGACCTGGCGATCCGCGAAGGATCCCGCGCAGCTCCTCCACCCAGGGCAGCTCGACGAGCCAGTCCCCGTCGTCACCACGTCCAGACTTGCCCTGCCAGATTGGGTTCACCCACTCCCTTCCCACCTTCACCCTTTGCGGCAGCCGATCAATCGCCCGGCGCAGACCCGGCTCCTCGCCATAGTCCCGCGCGAGGCGGCGCACCAGCGTCTCGATGCCGCCCGGCAGCCGCCCCTGGTCCAGGGCGCGCAGCACCTGGGGCCAGAAGTCGGCCACATCGCTCAAGGGCAGGCGGGCGGGCGGATAGCCGAGCTCGGCCAGCAGCGGCAGGGCATCGCGCGGCGTCGCGAAGATCCGCTTCAGGCCGTCCGGCAGACCGCTGGCCAAGGCATCCTCGTAGCGGAGACCCTCGACCGGTCGAGGCAGGTTGGCCTCGGGGGACTCCTGCGTCGCGCGCGGCCCGCGCACCGACCACAGATCCGGCGCCTCGCGCGCCAGCAGCGCCTCCAGCCGGGGCGTCAGGCAGAGCACCAGCGCGCGACCGAGCTGACGCGCGAACCCGTTCCGCCGCGCGTTCAGGCGCTGGAAGACCTCGACCCAGGCGGGCTCGGAGCGGGCGGTGGCCGCGCTGGCGTCCAGGATCACGCCGTCCGAGGGGGCGAGGCTCACCAGCGGGTCCAGGGCCGCCGCGGCGAGCGCCTCCGGATCGAGCAGATCAGGGGCCGGGCTGACGCGCGAGAGCAGCGCCGGCCGACCGAGCCGCGCCGAGAGCAGCCGCTGCAGGGCGCCGACGCTGGCGTCCGCGCTGGCGAGGTCCGGCACCACCAGCAAGCCGAGCTGAAAGCCCTCGCCGAGCGCGAGCGCCTCCACCAGCCGCGCCAGAGACTCCGACATCAGGGCGCGCGCAGCCTCTGGAGGGCTTCCTGAATGCCGGGGATCTCCAGCGCGGCCGGATGCAGATCGAACCACTTCTGATCGTTCAGATAGCAGAGGATGACGCTGTTCGACAGCATCAGGTCTGCGGCCGGTCGCTGCTCATCGTCCTCCAAGGTGAGGAATTTCTCCAGGGCGACCTTCGCCAGCCACTCGAAGGCCTCCGCGGGCACGACGAGGCGGTAGCTGTCGCGGACCTCGTGGAGCAGGCGGGTCAGGTCCGCCTCGGAGATGGGGTGCCGCGCGTGGCCCACGATCTTCTGCAGCATCTCGACCAGCTCCCGCGGATAGCCGCCGGACCAGCGGATGATGGTGTCGAGCCGCCGCTCCATCTCAGGCCCGAGCAGGGCGATCAGGTGCTCGTCCGGGATGCGACGCCGAACCAGCTCGCGCGCCGCCCGAGCCCCCGGGGGCCAGGGCGTCCCGTCCTGCGCCTTCAGCTTGATCATGGGCATGAAGTGAACGCGGTCCACGCGGCGTGAGACCAGGGCGGGCGGGATCGTGTAGACGGTGTGGACGGGCAGGCGGAGATAGGGGGCCCCTCCCGCGAAGAGCTGCTCCGCGCTGTTCAGCACATCGTGCCAGCTCGTGCTCGTCCCTCGCAGCTTCTCCAGCGAGTCCACGACGATGACCAGCCCGGCTTTACCGCGAGCCTGCACGCGCGCCTCGATGGCCAGCAGCTCTCGGTTCACCTCTCTCAGGAAGCTGCTCAGGTGGTTCGCGACGATCTCGCGCACCTTCTTCCGCAGGGTGGGGCGCGTCTTCATCTCGACGACCAGCGAGGCGCCGTCCGGCAGCGCGAACTGCGCGCCGGAGAGATCGACCTCGGTCCTCGTCATCCAGTCCCAGAAGCGCCGCAGGTAGCCCTCCCTCAGCGCGAGATCGACCGGTCGCTTCTCCAGGCGGAGCGCCTCCTCGTCCGCGGCGTTCACGACCGCCGCCAGCACGTCGGCCACGTCCAGCGGGCTGGTCAGGTCCAGCGTGTCCTCGGCGTCCACGACCACGGGGAGCAGGTTCGCGCCGTCCGCGCGCTCCAGCTGGCGGGCGAGCCGGCGGAGCTCCGTGGACTTCCCGCTCCCAGGGAGCCCGGTGAAGAGCTCCATCACCGGCCGGTCGGAGAGCTCGATGCCCTGCGCCAGGCGCTCCACCCAGACGACCCCGCGGACCCGACCGCCGGCCTGGACGCTCGCGTCCAGATCCACGTTCCGATCATCCTCGGGATCCAGCGCCTCCAGAGGGTTGCAGCGGTTGTATAGCCTCTTGCGGTCTGCCAGGGTCAGCATCGCCCTATCATAACCGTCTGGCCCGACGAGACAGCGCCACGCTCACCCCGCCTCGCCCGCCTGCCAGCGCTGGAGCATGTCCCACAGGAGCTGGAGCTGCGCGCTGGCCTGCCCCTGAGCCGCCGCCTCGAGCTGGTCGAGCCTGCCGACCCCCTCGTCGAAAGCCCGCTTCGCCAGCTCCACGGCCTTTTTGTGCTCCTTCAAGATCTCATAGATGCAGGTCGCGTAATTGATCACCAGCCCGAGGCGGATCGGGTGGGTCACGGGGAGCTTCCGGCGAACGAGATCGAGCGCCTCCTCGTAGGCCTGGGCGGCGCGCGGGTCGTGGCCGGCGCCGGGGAACCGCTCGGCCAGCGCGCTCTCCAGGTCGCCCACCCAGGTGAGGTACTCGGGCTCGTGCTCGGCATGCCCCCGCGCGGGCGGGAGCAGCGTCTCCCGGAGCAGGGAGAGCCAGGCCCCGGCGCGCTGGGCGAGGTCC
>CAZKWG010000932.1:0-2839 GCA_964556105.1 uncultured Enterobacterales bacterium
AAGGCCATGGAGTTTAATACCCGAGCGCTTGACCTCAGGCGAGAGCTGCTGGGCGATCGGCATCCCCACACCGCAAGCTCCTACAACAACGTAGGCACGACCCACAGCGACCTGGGTGACCACCGAAAGGCCCTGGAATTTCAGACCCGCGCGCTCAACCTCTCGCGAGAGCTGCTGGGCGAACGGCATCCCGACACGGTCAGTTCGTGCATCAATGTCCTGAATACCATGCAGAAGCTCGGCCAGAAGCGTGAGTTGAACGAGCTTGCCAACACGATGCTCCACAAGCTCCCGTCATCGACACCCCGTTACCGCGAACTTGTCCATGCCTACAATGACAGCCTCCCTCCTGGCTTCCGCAAGCTGGGCCCTGAAGGGCCGAAGGGTGCCGCCGAGCGCAAACCGAAGAAGTCCCGACGCTGACCCAGCCCGACGCAGCCCACCCGTCGGACCAGGGGTTCTGGGGCTCGCGATGGAGGAAGCGCCTACAATCAGGACTGGAGGCCGAACAGATCCTCTGTCGAGCCGACGCGGAAGAAGCGGTCGGTCCAGGCAGTGAGCTCGTCCACGCTGACGGCCCGAACGCGGATCTGGACCTCCGGGCGGGGCTCGCCAAAGCGCTAGGTGAGCAGGCGCAGGCACAGGCCCCCCCACCCCAAACGCCGAAGCCACTGGCCAGGAAGGCCATTTCGGGGCACGTTGTCCTCAGAGGCCGAGCGATGCACCCGGGGGGGTAGTGGACCACGATCTCAGCGACATCCTCGCCCGACACCACCACGACGCGAGCCGCCTCGTCCAGATCCTGCGCGACGTCATGGCCACGCAAGGCTGGATCTCGCCGGACACGATCACGCGCCTGGCGACCGCGCTGCAGGTTCCGCGCGCCCACGTCGAGGGGGTCGCGGGCTTCTATTCCTTCTTCGCCACCGAGCCGCGCGGCCGCTTCCGCGTGCTCTTCTCGGATAACATAACGGACGTTATGCAGGGTAGCCGAGCCCTCTTCCAGCGGATGTTGGACGCGTTCAAGGTCGAGCCTGGCCAGGTCAGCCGCGACGGCGCCGTCAGCGTCAACCTCACGTCCTGCACCGGGCTGTGCGATCAGGGACCGGCCATGCTGGTCAACGACCGCGCCATCGGCCGCCTGACGCCCGCCCGCGTCGGCGCCATCTGCTCGCTCATCCGCGGCGGCTCGCCGGTCTCGGAGTGGCCGGAGAACCTGTTCCGCATCGACTGCCACGTCGCGCGCAAGGACCGGCTGCTCGGCACGCCGTTTGCGGCGGGCGAGGCCATCGCGGCGGCCATCGCCCGCGGCCCAGCCGGGGTGATCGCGCAGATCGAGCGCTCTGGCCTGTGTGGGCGCGGGGGCGCCGGCTTCTCGACCGGCAGGAAGTGGGCGGCGGCGGCGGCGGCGCCCGGCCCAGACCGCTACGTCGTCTGCAACGCCGATGAGGGGGAGCCCGGCACGTTCAAGGACCGCGAGCTGCTCACCCACCAGACCGACCTGCTCCTGGACGGCATGACCGTCGCCGCGCTGGCGGTGGGCGCGACGCGCGGCTTCATCTACCTGCGGGGGGAGTACCCCTTCCTCATCGCGCCCCTGGAGGCGGCCCTCGCGACGCGGCGGGCGAGCGGCCTGCTCGGGCGCGACGTCGGCGGGCTGCGCGGCTTCGACTTCGACGTCGAGCTGCACGTGGGCGCCGGCGCCTACATCTGCGGCGAGGAGACGGCGCTGCTCGAGTCGCTGGAGGGCCGCCGCGGCATCCCGCGCAACCGCCCGCCCTATCCGGTGACGCACGGCTACCGACATCGGCCGACGGTGGTGAACAACGTCGAGACCCTCTGCGCCGCCGCGCTGGTCGCGGTGCACGGCGGCGACTGGCTGCGTGGGGGCGGCACGCCGAGGTCGGCGGGCACGAAGATCCTCTCGGTGTCGGGCGACGTCGCGCGCCCCGGCATCTACGAGTACCCCTTCGGCGTGACCGTCCGCGAGGTGCTCGCCGACGCCGGCGCGACCGACACGCAGGCGGTGCAGGTGGGCGGCCCTTCCGGGGTGCTGCTCGGCGCCAACGAGCTGCACCGGCGCATCGCGTTCGAGGACGTGCCCTCGGCGGGCGCGTTCATGGTCTTCGACAGCAGCCGCGACATGCTGGCGGTGATCGCCAACTTCGCGCGCTTCTTCGCCCACGAGTCCTGCGGCTTCTGCACCCCCTGCCGCGTGGGCACGACGCTGAACCACCAGCTCATGGATCGCGTCCTGAGAGGGCAGGGGTCGCGCAAGGACCTCAAGGATCTCCAGCGCATCTCGACGCTCATGAAGGTCAGCAGCCACTGCGGGCTCGGCACCACCGCCGGCAACCCGGTCCTGGACGGCCTGGCCCGCTTCCGCCCCGCCTTCGACGCGCGCGTCTCCCGCGAGGCCCGCGCGACCTTCGATCTCGACGAGGCCCTCGCCCCCGCCCGCGAGGCGACCGGTCGCGACGACGCGGGCGCCCACTTTCCCAGCGCCGAGAAGGAACCATGACGCCTGCGCCCGACCCGCGCCCGACGTTTGCGCTCGACGGCCACGAGGTCGCCTTCGAGCCCGGCCAGACCATCCTCCAGGCCGCCCTCGCCGACCGGCGCTACATCCCCTATCTGTGCTTTCATCGCGAGTTCAAGCCGCACGGAAGCTGCAAGGTCTGCACCGTCAAGGTGCAGGGGAGGCACGTCGCGAGCTGCACCACCCCCGCGGTCGCGGGCGACGAGGTCGAGTCGCAGACGGCCGAGCTGAACGACCTGCGCCGCGACCTCGTGCAGCTCCTGTTCACCGAGGGCAACCACTTCTGCCCCTCCTGCGAGC
>CAZKWG010000933.1:0-2825 GCA_964556105.1 uncultured Enterobacterales bacterium
ATTACGTTCGAGGAATTGGTCACGCAGTTTCACGTGCAGGCGAAGGCGCTGCTCTCCGGGCGAGCCTCCCTGCGCCTCGCCGAAGGGCGGATGGAGGTCGGGGAGGTCCTGCTGGCGACGGGCTTCGAGCCGCGACGGCCGGGCGGCGCGCTGGTGGACGATCTCGTCGCCCGCTACGGGCTGCGCTGCGCCCCCTGTGGGTTCCCGATCGTCGATCAGGCCCTGCGCTGGCACCCCAGGCTGCACGTCACCGGAGCGCTGGCCGAGCTGGAGCTGGGGCCCACGGCGCGCAACATCGTCGGCGCGCGGCGGGCGGGCGAGCGGCTCAGGCTGGCGATGCGTCAGGCCCTCGGCATGGACCTCACAGGGCGAGCCGCGGCGTAGCGATCTCCACGCCCGCCGCCTGCATCTCCGCGAGCGCCCTCGCCCCGTGCCCCGGCGCCATCTCCACCGCGCGACAGCCGCTCGCGACCACCGTCACCCGGAAGCCCAGCGCGCGGGCGTCCAGGGCCGTCGCCTTCACGCAGTAGTCGGTCGCCAGGCCGCAGATCAGGACCTCGTCCACGCCCTGGGCGCGCAGCCACTCGCCCATCCCGGTGGAGCGGCGATGGTCGTTGTCATAAAAGCCCGAGTAGCTGTCGATGCCCGGGTCTGTGCCCTTGGGGAAGACCTGCGCCACGCGCCGCCGATCCAACCCAGAGGCGAAGTCCGCCCCGGGCGTCCCCGCGACGCAGTGGTCCGGCCAGAGCACCTGCGGATGCCCCGCCAGCGTCCCCAGCTCGAAGGGGCGCCGCCCCGGCCAGGTCGAGGCGAAGCTGCCATGACCGGCGGGGTGGAGGTCCTGGGTGGCGACGACGATGGCGTCCGGCCAGGCGGCGATCAGGGCGTTGGCCACGGGCACCACCTGGTCGCCCGCGGGCACGGCCAGGGCGCCGCCGGGCAGGAAGTCGTTCTGGATATCGACGAGGATCAGGGCGCGCATGCTCCCTCCTGTGCTCTGCGTTCAGAGCTGAAATTCTCCGCTGTGCAGCAGCTCATCACAGCGCCGATGGTCGCAGCGGTACAACCGCGCGGCGCGATGGGCTACGCCCTGCTCGAGCTCATCGAGCTCGACAAGGACGCCATAGTCCAGGAACTTCTTTCGGAAATTGCGCTTGTCCAGCGAGCGCCCCAGGATGATCTCGTGGACGCGCTGCAGCTCGCGCAGGGTGAAGCGCTCGGGCAGCAGCTCGAAGCCGATGGGCTGCCAGCTCAGCTTGGAGCGCAGGCGGGCGAGGGCCCGCTCGAGGATCTCGTCATGATCGAAGGCCAGCCCGCGCGCGTCGGCGACGTTCAGCCAGGCGGCGTCGCTGGCGTCGGAGGCGGCGGCGAGGGTGTGCAGGCCCCTGCGGACCAGGGCGAGGTGGGCCACCGAGATGATCCGCCCGCGGGGATCGCGGTCTACGCGGCTCATCGTGTAGAGCTGCTCCAGGTAGATGTCGCGGAGGCCGGTCTCCTCCCACAGCTCGCGGCGGGCCGCGGCCTCGACCGTCTCGTCCTCCTGAACGAAGCCGCCGGGCAGGGCCCAGCGCCCCTCGAAGGGGGCCTGGCCGCGCCGGATGACTAAAACCTGGAGTTGGTCCTGGTCCACGGTGAACACCACGCAGTCGGCGGTGAGCGCCGGCCGCGGGTAGGGGTAGGTGTAGGCTCCGCGCGCGCTCACCCCTGGCCCTCCTCCTCGGCGATCACCTGCTTCAGGGCCGCCAGCTCGCGGACGAACCCGCCCGAGAGGATGGGCCAGCGGCACCAGGTCTTCGGGTCCAGGTTGGCGTCGTCCACATGGAAGGAGGGCGCGTAGCGCTCGCGCTTCCACTGGTTGCGGCTCCAGAGCTGAAAGAAGCGCTGCAGCCAGACCCCGAGCTGAGCCCGGCTGTGCTGGGGGAACTCCACGCGCATCAGCCGGTAGACCTCGACGGGCCCATGCTTGTCGCGGATGGCGGCGCGCTCGACGGCGTCCAGCAGATCGTAGGGCATCAGATCGTCCTCGTCGGTCTGCTTGGACACGGCGGGGCGCAGCTCGGCGGTCGGGGCCTGGGCGTTGATCGCAGAGAGCGCTGGGATGGGCCCAGGCCCACGGGACCCGTGGACTCGAGCCAACGGAGCCAGCGGCGCAGAAAATGTTTGTCGATACCGGCGATGGGAGAGAGGCCGCCGGAGGTGTCGCCGTCCATGGTCGCGTAGCCGACGGCGGCCTCGGAGCGGTTGCTGGTGGCGAGGAGGAGCGCGCCATGAACGTTGGCGATCATCCAGACGCTCGGGCTGCGGACCCGGGCCTGAATGTTCTGGAGCGCGATGTCGTCTGTCTCCCAGCGCAGGGGGCGGCCCAGCACCTGCTCGGCCTTGGCCTGGTAGGAGGCGACGAGGTCGTCCACGTCGATCACGGCGAAGCGGGCGCCGACGGCGTCGGCGACGGCGCGGGCGGCCTCGCGGGTGATCTCGCCGCTGTTGCGCGTGGCCTGGTAGACGCAGGTGAGCAGGGCGCCCGTGATGGCGCGCGCATCGGGCAGCGCGGCGAGCTCCGGCATGAAGCCGATCTGCGCGACGAAGCGCTCCTTCCCGAGCTCCGCCACGCCCAGACCGACCAGCAAGGAGACCAGGGCCGCGCAGGCGGCCGAGTCGGCGCCGCCGCTCAGAGAGACGACGAAGCCGCGCGAGCGCGACTTGCGCATGTAGTCGAAGAGGCCGAGCGCGACCGCGCGGGCGAGCTCCTCCTCCTTGCGGTGCGGGGAGCGCTCGAAGTCCTGCGTGGCGGCGGCGGCCCGGCAGGGCGAGAGGGTCGGGAAGGT
>CAZKWG010000934.1:0-2817 GCA_964556105.1 uncultured Enterobacterales bacterium
CGCCACGCAGGGCCCCAGGTCGAAGCAGGCGTGGTGGAGGTGGACGCCCTCGCGGGCGAAGCAGGTGGCGCCCCCCCGCTTCAGGCAGGTGTAGTCGGGGTGGCGGTAATACCAGCAGCGGTTGTGCTGGAGGAGGTTCCCCCCCACGGTGGCGACCGCGCGGATGGCCGGCGTGGCCAGCTCCGCCGCCGCCGCCGCCAGCCCCGGGTAGGCGTCGCGCACCAGGCCCTGCTCGGCGAGCTGCGCGATCCGCACCCGCGCGCCGACCCGCAGCCCTCCGTTCGGGGTGGGGTCGATCGTGTCCAGGCCGGGCAGCGCGCGCAGATCGACCAGGGGCCCCTGGCTCAGCCCGAGCTGACGCCGGTGCTGCAGGTCCGTGCCTCCCGCGCGCACCTGCGGCCGCGCCCCGCCCGGCGCCTCGCGGAGCGCGCTCAGCGCTGCATCCAGACGGGTGGGGAAGGTGATCATGCGCGAAGCCCCGCCAGGACCCGGTCTGGGCGAAGAGGAAGATGGGTCGGACGCCAGCCGGTCGCGTGGCGCACGGCGTTGCCCACGGCCGCGGCGACCCCGACGGTCACCAGCTCGCCGAGCCCCACGCCGCCCATCCGCGTCTGCTCGAAGCCCTGAACGTCGAAGTGCAGCGCGATCTCGGGCGCGTCCCCGATGCCCATCAGGCGGTAGTCTTCGAGCCCGGCGCTGAGCAGCGAGGCGTGCCGTGGGTCGAGGTGACGCTCCTCGTAGAGCGCGTACGAGAGGCCCTGGATGAGGCCGCCGCGCGCCTGATTCTCGGCGAGCGCGGGCGCGATCAGGCGGCCGACGCCGAAGCCTCCCCAGGCCGCGCGTGGCCGGACCCGCCCCAGCCGCGTGTCCACCTCCACTTGTACCACGACCAGCCCGCCGCCCAGCGCCCGCCCCACGGCCATGCCGTCGATGCGCAGGGGCAGGAAGTAGCCGCCCTCGTCGCGTCGCCGTCGCCCCGTGGCCTCGACCCGACCGGTGCGCTTCAGCAGCGCCGCCCAGGGGAGGAGCTCGCCCCCGCTGCGCACGCCGCCCGGGGCCAGCTCGGCGTCCTCCATCCCGAGGGCCCGCGCCGCGTCCAGGAGCGCCTCCTGGAGCTGACGCGCCGCGTCCTCCGCCGCCACCACGAGGGAGGCGGTCGTCCGGCTGCCCCCCGACATCGGACCTCGCGGCAGGCTGGAGTCCCCCCAGCGCAGCGTGACGCCATTGGGCTCAAGCCCCATCGCGTCGGCCACCGCGGTCGCCAGCACCGTGCGGCTGCCCTGCCCCATGTCCTGACAGGCGCAGGAGGCGACGATCTGGCCGTCCGCCTCCCCCTTCAGGTGAACCTGCGTGAGCACATCGACCAGGTAGAGCCAGCTCGCGGCGGCCAGGCCCACGCCCAGCCGATGGCGCCCCTTGTCCTCGCCGACCTCGCGCTCGGTCCAGAGGGGCAGGCGCTCGACCTGATCGTAGAGGCGCCCGCGCACGGGGTTCGGATCGATGCGGCGGCGCAGCGTGACCGGGTCCTCGCCGCGACGCAGGGCCAGCTCGTCCACGCTCTGCTCGAGGGCCCAGAGCCCGGGAGGTCCGCCCGGCCCGCGGAAGGGCTTCGCCGGCGCGGCGTGGGTGGTGACGTCATAGTCCAGGAGCTCCTTGGACCCCTGCGGGTAGAGGAGGCGCATCAGGAGGCTGGCGTTGTTGCCCACCGCCACGCCGCCGTCTCCCCAGGAGACCGAGCGCAGCCCGACGAGCTGACCCGCCGCGTCCATGCCGATGGCCAGCGTGATCTCGTGGGCGGGCCGGTTGCCGCCCACCGCGAGCTCCTCCGCCCGGTCGAGCGCGACGCGCACGGGCGCGCCCGCCAGCTTCGACAGGGTGATCGCCGTGATCGTCGTGCTGTCCGCGCCTACCTTCGCCCCGAAGCCGCCGCCGACGTGCGCCGCGAGCACGCGGACGTTGGCCTCCGGGAGCTCGAAGCGCTCGGCGATGTCCTCGGCTGTGAACTGGCAGGCCTGGGTGGACTGGTGCACGGTCAGGTGGCGCTCGTCCGTCCAGATCGCCACGGTGGTGTGCGGCTCCATCGCCGTGTGGCACTGGTGCTGCGTGCGCCAGGTCTGCTCGACGAGGGTGCCGTCCCCGCGGTCGGCGAGCCCGGCGAGCGCCTCCGCCGCCGCGCGCGGGGACGCGAAGAAGCTGGAGGAGACCGGGCCGCGCACGTTCCCCGCCCACTTCGCGGCGAAGACCGGGCCCTCGTTGGCGCTGGGCGCGACGCCGCTTGCCGGCGGCTCGGGGTAGACGTGGGGCGCGTCCGGGCGGCGCGCGGCGTCCAGGCCGACGGCGGGGGCGCTGTAGTCCACGCTCAGCTCGACCAGCGCCAGCGCGGCCTGGGCGATGCGCAGATCCACCGCCGCGACCGAGACGAGCTCCTGGCCGGCGTAGCGCAGCGTGGCGCCGGGGGCGACGTGGTGGTGAACCGCTCGCACGCCAGGCAGGGCGGCCGCCCTCGCCGAGTCCACGCGCAGCACCTTGCCCGGCGCACGCCAGGCGCGGAGCACGCGCCCCTCCAGCAGACCCGGGAGCGTCACGTCTCCCGCATAGAGGGCCGCGCCCGTGACCTTCTCCCGCGCCTCCACCCGCGGAGACCGCGGGTCGGCGCCGTCGTGCTCCCCGCGACAGGCCGCCGCGACGGCGCGATAGATGTTCTCGTAGGCGCCACAACGGCAGAGGTGGCCCGCCAGCGCGGCCGCGATCTCCTCTCGCGAGGGCGAGGCCGCGCCTCGGGCAGCGCGCCAGCGATCGTGGAAGGCCGCCGCCTCG
>CAZKWG010000935.1:0-2811 GCA_964556105.1 uncultured Enterobacterales bacterium
CCCGTCTCATTCGGCCGGGAGAGTGTTCGCACCGCTGTTGGAGCAGCCGTCACGTACTCGAGGGCTTCAATGGGGCCCGGCTCATTCGGCCGGGAGAGGGCGCCGTCGCTGTGGCGTTGGCTGCGGTACCTGTCCCGCTTCAATGGGGCCCGGCTCATTCGGCCGGGAGAGGGAGGAAGCACCGGCGAGCGGGCAGGCCGAGGCCCGTGGCTTCAATGGGGCCCGGCTCATTCGGCCGGGAGAGGGTGCTCGCTCTACGATCCGCACCACGACGAGATCCTCGCGCCGATCTGCGAGCGTCGCCGTCGAGTGCACTCCTTCTTGCCTGTCATAGACCGCACACGACCAGGGATAGCACGCGAATTCCTGGCCGTCAACCATGGCCGCGAGCGTCCGGCGTGTCGCGGGCTGCACCGCGACGCTCGCGTCGAGTTTTCAAAGGTCGGCACGCCTCCACGAAGGGCCTGCTCTCCTCCTCTAACCGCCTTGGAGGCCGCGAGCACCACGAACAGGACCGGAGGTCGAGAAAGCGCCGAGGCGCGCTCCAAGGCCCCCTCCCGCCGCCAGAACCGCCATCGCAGAGCGGGTCAGACGCTCAGCGTGCAGAATAAAGTGTATTTTAACCATTATTATTGTGATTGCGCCCCTCCTCGCCGCGCGATAGAGATCCTGTGTCCCGAGCACGTCGCGCGCCGATCCTGGCGCGGACGCGTCGGGCGGTGAGAGAGGTGTTGAATGGACTTTCCGACGTGGAACCTGAACGATCTGGCGGCGCGGGAGCTGCTGGAGGAGATGGTGGGCAGGTTGGGCGGCGCGGCGCTCTCGGGGCAGCTCGACGCGCAGGCGGCGGCGCGGGGGGCGCTGCAGGCGACGCTGGCGCCGTCGCAGCGCGATCTGTACCTGCTGTACGCGGACGCGGTCTCGGACGCCTGGTCGGCGCGGGAGGAGGCGACCACGCGCCTGGCGCTGAGCTTCGGGGTGGGCATCGGCGCGGCGCTGGCCTGCTTCCCCGAGG
Source organism: uncultured Enterobacterales bacterium (assembly GCA_964556105.1). Taxonomy (GTDB): domain Bacteria; phylum Myxococcota_A; class UBA796; order UBA796; family CAZKWG01; genus CAZKWG01. The sequence goes on from CAZKWG010000935.1 coordinate 1,016, forward strand.
ATCCGCCGGATCAGGTGGCGCGCACGGCGGCGCAGGCGCTGGCCGCGGCCCTGGGCTCGGAGCTGGTGGCCGCGGACGCTGTGGCGCGCGCGGCGCTGGCGGCGCTGCGTTGGGCTCCCGCGGGCGCTGAGCTGAGGTAGCGACGGTCGCTTCCCCCCTCTCCCGGACCCCACCCTCTCTGCAGGATCTCGGGGCGCCGGGCCCCATTGGCCGACCCGCGCCAGAGGAGGTTCGGCGCAGGTCGGCGAGCGGCGCGCTCCTCAGAAGATCTTCACCACCTGCTCCGGCGGGCGCAGGGGCAGGCCCAGGGTCTCCATCCGCCAGCTCCGCGGGCTCTCGGCGCTGCCCAGCGGGACGATGAGCACCTGGTCCTCGCTCGGGGCGATGGCGCGGGTGAGCTTGTCCACGAGCTCCGCCAGGCGCCGCTCGGTGAGCACACAACGGAAGACGGAGTATTGGATGTGCTCACCCTGCCCGCGCATGGCCTTGTACACCTTGCGCCAACGTTTGTCGTCGCGGATGTCGTAGGAGATGAGATACAGTTGGGGCGTGTGGGCGTTGCTCATCGGACGCGGTACTCGGGCCTGGACCTCCAGGATGCGCCGGTAGCTCAGCCGGGTGCCGAAGACGGGGTGGGTGGCCTCGTCGTCCAGGCGCCGCTCGATGGAGCGGATGAAGGCGCGGCGCCCGTCCTGGGTGAGCGCGCAGGCGCCGGCGTGCACGACGAAGTCCTTCGGCCCGACCTCGCCCTTGTTGATGGCGGTGATCACGGCGGAGTCGGCCAGCACGGGGCGGAATTCCTCCATGAGGTCCAGGGCCAGGGCGGGGCGCCCATAGCGGGGCTGGTGGAGGAACCCAACATAAGGGTCGAGCCCGATGCTGTGCAGGGTGGCGACGAGCTCGCGCACCAGAACGGCGTAGGCGAAGCCGAGCAGGGCGTTGACCGGGTCGGGCGGCGGGCGGCGGTCGCGGCGCTCGAAGGTGAAGGTCTCGCGCAGGCTGGCGTCCACCCGCAGCATGGTGTCGAATCGCCGGAAGTAGATGGCGGCGGCCTCGCCCTCGACGCCCATGAGGTGGGCGGTGTCGCGCGCCCGATCCACGTCGGCGACCAGCTCCTTCAGGCGGATGAGGTCGGTCTCCTCCGGCTTCCCGTTGCGCCGCAGCAGCACGCGCTGGTTGTGGATCTTGCTGCGCACGAAGCCGCGGGCCAGCTCGAGGGCGCGGGCCGGATCGGCGGCGGCGCGGTGCTGGGCGATGCGGTGCAGGGCGTTGCGCCCGCCGGCGCCGGTGAACATCCCTTGGAACCAGCCGCCGTAGCTGTGCCAGGCGACGGGGATGTCGCGGCTGGCCAGCTCGTGCAGCAGGGGCGCGCTGACGGTGCTGTTGCCGTAGATGACGACGCGGCTGGTGTCGGCCATGCGCACGCGCCCGACGGGGCCGGCGCGGTCGCTGACGACGATCTCCTCGGCGTCGCGACCCAACATGCCGCCGTGCTGCTGGACGACCAGCGGCACGCCGTCGTGACGCGGGGGGATGATCTCCCGGTTCTTCTCCAGCTTGCCGGTGATCTGGTGATGTTCGTCGGGCAGACAGATGCCGACCAGCGCGCAGCGGGGGCACTTGCTGCTGGCCACCAGCGGCGGCGGGAGCTGGCCGGAGGCGGCCACGGCGCGGGCGGCGTCGCGGTGCTCCAGGGTCTTCGCGATGAGTGCGTCGGTGAGAGGCACGCGCACCCGCCGCCGCGAGCCGGCGAAGTAGAGGGCGGCCTCGTCGCAAGGGTAGCCGTTGGCGCGCAG
>CAZKWG010000936.1:0-2805 GCA_964556105.1 uncultured Enterobacterales bacterium
GTTCTCCTGCTCGCTCCCGACCTTCGCCACCGACGCGAAGGTCGTGAATAGATCGGCGATGGGCACAGACTTCTTCTTCTTCGCGTTGAAGATCTCTTTCAACATGGACTCGGCGAAGGTGATGGTCTTTCCTTGAAGAACCGTCTGAAACGCCTTCGTCCCCGTCGCGTGGACCACCCTCCAGCTCTGCCTGGCAGCGTCCGCGAGAAGCTGGATGGCGAGCACGCTCTTGCCCGTTCCAGGTCCGCCCTGGACGACGATGACCTTCTTCTGACCGCACATCTTCGCCTGCTGAACTGCGTCGCGCACAGCCCAGTAGGCCTGCTTCTGCTCGTCGAGCAGCTGCCACTCTTTCCCTTCGCGCACGGTGCCGACCAGGAGGTCAAGGAGCTTGGGCGAGGGCAGCGGCCTGCCATTGGCGATGCGATCAGCGACTGGTCCGCCAGGCCCTGGGAGCAGCCTGAACGCGAGCCAGTCCGCGAAGCCGGCGAGGTCCCGTGACGTGAAGATGGGGTAGTCCTTCGTCACATGTCCGAAGGTGGCCTCGTCGCGAAGGAGCGTCAACGCGGGGCCAGGGCGCATACCGTGCAGGAACACCGCCCCAGACAGCTCGATCGGCTCCGGGTGGGGAGCCGAGAAGGCCGAATGAAAGTACTGAAGGTGATCAGCGTAGTCCCGAACCTGGAAAGACGGGTGCTGGAGAACGCGATCGCCCACGCGAACGAATTCTCTGTACGGACCCAAGGTCGCCACCGTCCACTGCTTGAGCTCAACAAGCACGGCAGACGGGCGCCCCAGGGCCCCACGCCCTGTCAACAGGACATCGCACCGCCGATTGTTGAGCGGCATGAAGAGCTCGACGAAGATCGCCGCTCCTCGAAAAAGCTCATCCCGTAGTACCTCCGCGAGCGCTGGAAGCGACTGGCGCCAGGCCTCTTGCTCGGACTCTCCAGGCGAAGCGCCTTCAGAAGCCTCGAATTCGCCGACAAGTCTCGAGACGAGTGTGCCAGCGTCCAGGTCCGCGAGAAACGTACCCAGCTCCTCTCGATACAGAAATCTCGACATTGAACCTCCCCTCTCCCACAGCCAGCACCTACAGCTCCACCACCCGGTACCCCGAGCCCTTCCCCGCCGGGCTCTCCAGCTTGAGCACGCCGCGCGGGCAGACGTGGGCGCACATGCCGCAGCCTACGCAGGAGGCGCGGGTGAAGCTCAGGTTCTGCTGCGCGTATGCCCGCACGTCGATGCCCATCTCGCAGTAGGCGGAGCAGTTCCCACAGGAGATGCACATATCCTTTTTGACGGTGATGCGGAAGCGGCCGAAGCCCTGGATGAGGCCGAGCAGGGCCGCCATCGGGCAGAAGTAGCGGCACCAGGAGCGCGGCCCGAGCAGCGGGTAGAGCCCGGTGCCGACGACGCCGGCGAGGATGGAGCCGACGAAGAAGCCGTACCAGCCCTGCAACGCGAAGGCGAAGCTGGCGAAGCGCGGGAAGCGGTCGCCCACCGCCCAGTTCACGTTGATGATCACGGTGGCGAGGACCGCCAGCGCCAGCACACTGTAGACGGCGTGGCGCTCGAAGCGCCAGGCGCGCTCGGACTTGCTGGTCAGGTGGCGCCAGGGGTCGCCGAAGGTGTTGGCCAGCCCGCCGCAGCCACAGATCCAGCTACAGTAGAACCGTTTGCCGAAGCGCAGGGCCAGCAGCGGGAAGAGCACGAGCGAGCCGAGCACGCTGTAGACCACAATCAGGAATGGATAATTGAGGATGTTGCTCAAGTAGAGGTAGTCGATCTTCAGCGGCCAGAGGTAAGTGAAGTAGAAGTCCTTGCCCTGGAAGACCATCATGAAGAAGGGCAGCAGGAAGGCCAGCAGGACCTGCACGCCGACGTTCACGGCGATGCGCACCTGGTTGTAGCGGCTGTTTCCGTGCTTGCGAAGGTAGTAGATCCCTCCGCCGACCATGGCGAGGCAGTAGACCAGCCCGTACAGGTACCACTTGCTGCGCAGGCCGAGCGCCTCGGCCCAGGGCTGGAAGAGCTCCGTAAAATAGAGCAGCAGATAGGCCGAGATCAGGATGCCGGCGATGAGCCAGGCGCTGAGCCCGCGCGCCCGCCAGCCCTCCCGCCAGGTGCTCATCAGCCCGTTCTGCCCTTGCAGGTTCATGCTCGCTCCGTGGGCAGCGTGAGCGGCGGGACGAGCTCGGTGTCGAAGGCGGCCTGCCCGAGCCGCTCCAACACCCAGGGCAGCGCGCGCCCCTCCTCGATCCAGCGGGCGATCACGGCGTGATCCCAGCGGCGGCCGAGGGCGTTGAAGCCGACGACGCGACCGTCCACCGAGACGATCCGCGTGGCGCTGCGCACGCTCCCCCGCTCCTCGTGGCGCCAGACCTGCTCGCCCGCGAGGTTCTGGTTGACCAGGCCGACCGTGGTGTACTCGAGATCGAGGAATTTGGCGGAATTGTACCAGGTGCCGCGCCGGTAGCGCGCGTCCTCGCCCACCAGCCGGGCGCCGGCGACGCGGCCCTGATCGCGGCTCGTGTACCAGAGCGGCTCCGGGCGCTGCCGACCGTCGGCCCAGGGCACGCTGGCGCAGTCCCCCGCCGCGAGCACGCTCGGCGCGCTGGTCTGGAGGCGCTCGTCCACAAGGATCCCGCCGTCGCGGTCGCGATCGACGGCGCTGCCCTGAAGCCAGTCGGTGTTGGGCGCGACGCCGATGGCGACCACGGCGAGATCGCAAGGAAATCCACCCTGGGTGGTGCGGATCGCCGCCACCGCCCCGTCGCGGCCGGCCTCGAAGTGGGCCACCTC
>CAZKWG010000937.1:0-2804 GCA_964556105.1 uncultured Enterobacterales bacterium
GGGCCGTGGTCGAAGGGGTTGATGCCCTTCGCCTTCGCCTCGGGGTTCTGGTAGACGAGCAGCTCCATGCCGCTCTCGCGGGCCATGCGCTCGCGCAGCGCGTACATGTCGCGGAACTTCCAGGTCGTGTCCACGTGCAGCAGCGGGAAGGGCGGCGTGGACGGATAGAAGGCCTTGCGCGCGAGGTGGAGCATCACCGCGGAGTCTTTGCCGATCGAGTAGAGCATGACCGGGCGCTCGACCTCGCTGACCACCTCGCGCAGGATGTGGATGCTCTCCGCCTCCAGCCGCTGGAGGTGGGTGAGGGTGGCGCCGGACGGGCGGGATTCGGCAGGGTTCGGCTGCATGAGGGCCTCGCGCCCAGGAAGCTACCCCCCGATTCGGGTCCAGGCCACCCGCGCGGCGTCAAGGTCTGGTGGAAGCCGGTTGCGACCGCCGGGCGATGGGCGTATCCTGGGCTTGGAGGCGCCATGATCGAGATCCCCGAGACCCTGCTCGCTGCCAGCTCTCCCGCTGCCCAGGGCGCGCGCCCGGCGGCCCTCTCGCGGCAGTTCCGCCGACGCCTCCTTTTCGCGCTCGGCTCGGTGCTGGTGGCGGGGGTGGGGACGGGCTGCACGGACGGGCTGGGGAGCGGGGACAAGGAGGACACGCAGGACACCCAGGACACTCACTGCACGCCCCAGACCACGACGCGCACCATCCAGGAGACGCTGCCCCCCGAGGCGGACGGGAGCTGCAACGCCGATCCCGACCCGGCCGTCTTCGACGGACACCACTACCACCAGACGAACTGCCGCGACGTTCTCCTGGTCGCGTCCACGGCCGAGCTGTGCACCTACGACGTGACCTGCGACTTCACGAGCTGCTGCTATGGCCGCCCCTACATCGACGCCGCGGGCCGCCCGCTGCTCTCGGGCACGCAGCGGCGCGAGGACTGGCGGCGCCCGGTGGCGGTGGACGTGGACGGGCTCGACCCGGAGGACCGCGCCCAGCTCGCCGCCTTCTGGCTGCACAACGCGGCGGCCGAGCACAGCTCGGTAGCCGGCTTCCACCGCTTCGCCCTCGATCTGCTTGCCCATGGCGCGCCGCCCGAGCTCATCGCGCTGGCCCAGCGCGCCGCCGCCCAGGAGGCCGAGCACGCGCTGACCTGCTTCAGCCTCGCCTCCGCCTACGCCGGTCATGGCCTCGGGCCCGCCCCCCTGCCGCTCGGCGAGCGCGCCCCCGTCGCCAGCAGCCTGGCCCAGCTCGCCGCCTGGACGCTGCGCGACGGCGCCATCGGCGAGACCATCGCCGCCTACGGGGTCGCCGCGGCGCTGCAACACACCACCGACCCGGAGACGCGCCGCCTGCTCACGAAGATCGCTGAGGAAGAGCTGGACCACGCCGAGCTGGCCTGGAAGACCCTGCGCTGGGCGCTGGACACGGGCGGCGAGGCGGTGCTCCAGGCGCTGCGCGCCACGTATCAGAGCCTCGATCTCCAGGACGAGCCGGACGAGCGCAGCACGATGGCCACCATCGCCCGCGGCATCCTGCCGCCCGAGCAGCGCAACCGCGCGGTGCGGCGCTGCGTCCAGGAGGTGATCCGCCCGGTCTTCGCCTCGCTGGTCGCGACCCGACTCGCCGCCTGATGATCGTCGTCGCGGGGACCCACCGCTCCGGCACCAGCCTGTGGATGCAGATCCTGCGGGCGGCGGGCCTGCCCGTGCTGGGCGAGCGCTTCCCACGCAAGTTCTCGGGCTTGACCGCGCTCAACCCGGAGGGCTTCTGGGAGACGCGCCTGCGGACAGGGATCAACTTCCTCTCCAACCCCGACCCCGAGACCGGGATCTACCTCGCGCCGGAGGCGACGCGCGATCACGTCGTGAAGATCTTCGTCCACGGCCTGGTTCGCTCCGATCTGGCCTTCCTGGACCGCGTGCTGGTCACCCTGCGGCCCTGGCGGGAGCACGCGCTGTCGATGGCGCGCCTGATCGCCGCGGAGGAGGCGCCCTTGCTGGCCAGCGGGACGCCCGAGGCCCTGGAGAGGCTGGCGCAGCGCCGGGCGCGCCTGCCCCAGCACCCGCCGGTGGTGGAGTGGTGGTCGCAGCTCCACGCCCTGGTCCTGGACCTGGCGACGCGCCGATATCCGCATCGTATCGTCACCTTCGGCCGCCTGCTCCGCGACCCCCAGCGCGAGATCACGGCCGCCCTGGACTGGCTGGGCGACGGCGAGGTGGAGCCCGCGATCGCCGCCGTGCGGCCCGAGCTGCGCAGCTTCCACGCCCCCGCCGTAGACCCGCCCGACGGCATCGACGAGGAGACGATCGCCGTCTTCGACGCGGTCTACGCCGCCTTCGACGAGGAGCGCAGCCTCGAGCCCAGCCTGCTGCGCCGCATGAACGAGACGCAGCGCCGGGTGCGCGCGCGCTGGCCGGCGCCGGGCTGAACCGAATCTGCGCGGAGGGGTTCGACGGAGCCCAGAGCCGAGGGTAAGCCTTCGGCCGCGAGGTCCCCCATGGCTACCCCTGTCACCTTCGTCTACCAGATGCTGGGCGTCGAGAAGGTCCTGCCCACCGGCCGCACCATCCTCGACAAGACCTGGCTGAGCTTCTACACCGACGCCAAGATCGGCGTCATCGGCCACAACGGCTCCGGCAAGTCCACGCTGCTGCGCATCATGGCCGGCCTGGACGACGCCCACAACGGCGAGACCATCCTGAAGAAGGGCTCCACCGTGGGCCTGCTGCCGCAGGAGCCGAAGCTCGACGAGACCCTGGACGTGCGCGGCAACGTCGAGCTGGGCCTGAAGAAGTGGCGCGAGCTGC
>CAZKWG010000938.1:0-2803 GCA_964556105.1 uncultured Enterobacterales bacterium
GATCAGGACGCCCTCGAGGCCGGCCTGAAGCAGCTCGACGACTACGCCGACGTCGATCTGGTCGTGGTCTCCGTCCAGGATCAGTCCGACCTGAAGAAACGGCGCAACCTCTACAGCAAGGTCATCGCCCACTGCGAGAACATGGCCGCCGACGCCAAGGGCCGCATCGGCTTCGGCGAGCTCTTCACCGGCGCGACCCCCGCGCAGGGCGCTCAGCTCGTCGAGAGCCTGGTCAGCGACCGCTTCGTCCTCGTCTCGCCGCAGGGTGTGTTGGGCGCCGTCGCCGGGCGGGTGGGCAGCCTCTCCTACTTCGAGTCGCCCACTTTCAAGACCCTCGCCGGCGTGGGCGAGCTGAACAAACGCCACGGCCACGAGGACCAGCAGACCCTGCTGAACAGCCAGATCGTGCCGGTCGTCGTCGAGCGTGGGCGCGGGCTGATCATCGTCCGCGGCCTGACCACGGACAGCGACCAGGTGAGCGTCCGCCGCGTGGCGGACCGCGCCGTGCGCGGCGTGAAGCTCATCGGCGATCTGTTCATCGGCAAGCTGAACAACGACACGGGCCGCAGCGCGCTGAAGGCCAAGCTGGGCGAGCTGCTCATGCAGATGGAGAAGGACGGCGCGCTGGTGCCCAGCACCGACGGGGCGCTGCCCGCCTACCAGGTGGCTGTCTACAGCAGCCAGGACGACTTCAGCAAGGGCATCGTGCACGTCGAGATCGCCGTCCGGCCCGTGCGCGCCATCGACTACATCTACGCCACCATCCAGGTTCAGGTCTGAGGAGGTTTCCTATGGCAAACGTGTTTTCAGCCAACGCCAGCGAGGTCACGCTCGACGGCGCGAAGATCGAGGGGCTCCAGTCCATCGCCTACCGTGTCGTCACGGAGCGCGAGGACATCCGGGCCGTCGGCACCAACGAGCGCATCGACGTGAGCTTCGGGTTGCTCACCGTGCTGGGCGAGGTCGTCGTCAAGAGCCACAGCGAGGCCCTGGACAAGCACCTGCTCGCCCGCTCCAGCTTCCTCCTTCAGGCCAACCTGAAGAAGGACAAGGGCATCATCGACAAGGGCTCGCGCACCATCGCCTTCAACCAGTGCTTCCTCGAGTCCAAGCGGATGCAGCTCGACGCGGGCGGCACGGCGACCACCACCTACGCGTTCACCGCCACCAGCGTCAAGGAGGAGTAGTCGGCGATGTTTCAGCCCTTCCCAGGCGCGGGCTCCCTCTCTCTGGATTTCCGGGGTTGGGATCGTCCGCTCGACGTCGAGACGCCCGCGGGCCGGGGTACGCTCCGCCCGTGGACGCTCGCCGCGCACCTGCCGGCGCTCGCCGCGGCGACAGGACCTGGGGAGGGTGCGCCTGTGTTGGACGACACGGCCTTCGCGGAGGCGGTGTTGGCTACGTGTTGGGAAGGACCGGCGGCTGAGGGCCTCGACGCGCTCGCGCTGTGGTGGTCGGCGGCCCCCGGGGCCGGCGGCCCGGATGCTGAGGGTTGGATTGGATTGGGCGAGCATCGCGCGCGGCTCCGCCCTTGGAGCTGGTTGGAGCGGGGCCGCGCGCTCTCACGTTTTGTGTCGGATCGGGGCCTGGACGTCGCGGGATACCTCGCGGCGCAGGTTCAGCGCTGCGTCGTCGCCCTCGAGCCGGCGGGCCCCTGGGAGGCCCTGCCCGCCGGGCCCGTGCTGGCGGCGATCGTCGAGCTTCATCGCCCGCCGGAGCTGCCGCCCGAGCTCGCGCGCGACACCCTGCGGGCCGCCCGCGCGCTGGGCTGGGCGCCGGGCAAGGTGCTCTCCGCGCCGAGCCCGGAGATCGATCTGCTGCTGAGGTTGTTGGACACCGTCGAGCCGACGCGCGCGCCCAGCCCCGCGCCGGTCTCGGGCCTCGCCGCCTACCCGGACGCCGTCGTCATCCAGATCGAGGAGGGCTGATGGACCCCGTCCGCGCCGCCCTCGTCCGCCGCCTCCTCGACCCCGTCGTCGAGGTGCTCGCCACCGTCTCCGCGCGGAGCGGTCGCGTGCTCGCCGCGCCGGAGCCAGCCTTCGAGCGAGGTTCCGCGGCCGTAGAGCGGCGAGCGCGGGAGCCGCGCGTCGAGCCTGCAACGGCTTCTTCGGTGGAGCCTGTGTCCGAGCCCGCGGGCCTGGGCGAGGCGCGGGAGGAGGCGGTTGTGCTGCGTCGCAGCATGGGTGCGCCCGAATTGCTGCGACGCAGCGAGGTCTCTGCGCCTGCGCCGCTGCCCGTCCTGCGCAGACGAGGCGCCCGCGGGGAGCCGCCAGCCGGACGCGTCGTGTCGGTCGCCGCTGCAGACAGCGCGCAGGCCTCGCCCTCGGAGCCGCCCGAGCGCGCCGACGCGCCGTTCCAACGGTTGCCCGTCACGGAGCGGCGCGCCGACCCCCTGGAGAGGTCGGCGTCGAGCCTGCCCCTGGCCGCTTCGGCGCCAGGAAATGTCGAGCCAGGCCCCTTCAGCGCCACCGCTGCGCCGCTCCCGCGCTCTGCGCCGGCCAGCGCCACCACCGCCCACGCCGCGCCGCTACCGCTGCAGGCGGCCGACACCCTGGTTCACGCTGCTCCGCTGTCGCAACCTGCGGCCGACACCCTGGTTCACGCTGCTCCGCTCTCTGCGCCGGCCAGCGCCACCGCCGCCCACGCCGCGCCGCTGCCGCCACAAGCGGCCGACACCCTGGCTCACGCCGCGCCGCTGCCGCTGACGACCGCGCCCCCCAGCGCCACCACCGCCCACGCCGCGCCGCTGCCGCGCCAGGCCGCCGACCCCAAGGATCACGCCGCGCCGCGGACTGAGCCGCAC
>CAZKWG010000939.1:0-2802 GCA_964556105.1 uncultured Enterobacterales bacterium
GCGGAGGCGGGCGGCGAGGCGGCGGGCAGAGGAGGAGCGGCGGTGGGCGCGCTCGGAGCGGTGGCGGGCGCGACCGGGGGATGATGAATGGGGCCGACGTGTCCACCGAAGACGGTGACCGGGGCGTTGAAGATCATACCGCCATCGGCCGTCTGGACGGTCATGGTGTTGCCGGTCCCCTGCTGGCTGGGGCCGTGGTTGGTGATGGAGCCGAAGGTCGGCGCGGGGGCGGCCGGCGCAGAGGCGGCTGGGGCATGAGCGGCCGGCGCAGCGACGCTGGTCGCGCTGGTGGCATAGGTCCCGGGTCCTGCCTTCCCGCCCAGAAGCCGCACTTCAAGCGCCCGTATCTCTGCGGCCCATCGCGGGCGCGCCTCCGCCAGCGCCTCGAACAGGGCCGCGTCCACGAATCCGCGCCGCCGCAGCTGGTCCTCGGCGTCAGCGGCCAGGGTCGCGGGGGCGCGATCCGCGAGCCACTGGGGGAGCGCCGCGCCCCCCGGCAGGCGCCGGATCCAGTCCAGCAGCTCGGGCGCCGAGAAGAGGGCGACCAGCAGGTCGGACAGCGTCTTGTGCTCGCTCATCATCGCTCCGCCGCGCGGCTCCCCGGTGGGCCTGTGTCACAACCCGCGCCTGCTGTGCCATAACAGGGCAGTGAAGCCCGGCGCCATCGACATCGCCGCCCTGCTGAGCGCGCTGCGTGAGGGACGCCTCGACGCCGCGCGGGTGGGCGCGCTGCTGGCCGAGGACCCAGAGCTGCGCGCCCGGGTCGTGAACGCGCTGGTTGAGCAAGCCGGGTGTTCGCCTGACGCCGCGTCCGGCGACCTCCACAACCATGGCCCGAGCCAGCAGGGCGACGGCAACACCATGACCGTTCAGACGGGCGCAGGGGGCATGATCTTCAACGCCCCGGTGAACGTCTCGGGCGGGCACCTGGGGCCGGTGTGGAGGGTCACGGTCGAGAACCTGATCCTGGGGCTCGCGCCGCGGATCCACAAGAAGATCGCGCTGATTTACGCTCGGACCCAGCGCGACCTGCTGCTGGTCGAGCGCGAGGTCCAGCGCCTGCGGCAGGACGGCTACGAGGTCCACCTCGACCTCGTGAGCCGCGCAGGAGACGCGCTGTCCGATGTGGACAAGGTCTCGCTCGCGGAGGCCGAGCAGGTACACGTCTTCTGGTCGGTCGAGGCGCGGCGCGATGCGCGGGTGGCGGCGGAGATCGCTCTGGTGCGACGGCTCGACCGGGAGCGCGCCCAGGGCCTCGCCACCGGGCTCCTGAAGGATGGCACGCGGCCCTCGCTGACCGGGCGTTTCGTCACGACCCGCCTGGACGGCGCCGTGCTGCCGGCCGAGCTGGCGCTGGACCCGGAGCTGCCCTCGTGGGGGGTGCTGCTCGGCCTGGGGGGCACCGTGGCGGCGCTGGCCTGGGCGCGCCAGGAGGGCATGCCGCTGGGCTGGGGCCAGCTCATCGCAGGCGCGATAGGCGTAGCGCTGCTGTTGCTGGCTGCCGCCCAGTGGCGGCGACGCGGCGACCGCGTGCTCAAGGCGGCCACGGTCCACGCCTGGGGCCTGTGGCTGGACCGGGCGACGCCCCGGCAGATCCTGGAGCTGTCGGATCGGATCCTGAACCGGGTGTTTGGGGAGAAGATCCTATCCTGGCGGTCGGTGGGGCTCTCAGCGGCGCTCAGCCTGTTGACGGTGGTGCCGCTGGCGGTGATCTTCGGAGGATGGGCCGCGTCAGGGGAGACCGACGCCACGAGGGGCGTCATCGGCGTCGGGGTCGGTGTCCTGATCTCCCTCGTCGTCACGCTGCCCCTGGCGCTCGGCAACGTGTTCATGGACTTCCTGGCGCTCGGCCTGGGGCGCGCCCTGTTGCGGCGGCTGGTTCAGGGCGCCGATCGCGGCGCGCGCCTGGCGCTCGGCCTGCTCAGCGAGGGTCTTCTGGTCGTTGGCACGGGCGCGGCGGTGCTATGCTCCAACCTGGCAGGGCTCCTGGTCGTCGGGTTCGTAGGAGGATCCATCTGGGCCTGGCCCCTGGCGGTCGGGCAGACCAGCCTGTTGGCGCTCAGCGGCGGGATCGCCTGGCAGAACCTGCACCGTGGGTGGCTCACGCCGGTCTTCCTGCTCACGGCCTTCGCCGTGCTGACCGGGGCCTTCCCGGCGTTGGTCCACGGCTCGCTGCTGTTGCTGGCTGGCCTCAACCGGCTGCTGGGCCACCGGCTGCTGCCCCTGGGCGGCGAGACGCTGCAGCGCGCCGCAGACACGCCCCACGGCCCCTGGACCGTCGCGGCGCCCCTCACGGCGATGCTGGCGGGGGGCCTGCTGGTGTGGAGCGCGCCGGATGTCCCGACCGAGCCGCTCTACGAGGAGACGCTCCAGCCCATCCCACTCGTCGCGCTGTGTGCCCAGGGCTGCACCTTCGGCAGCCCCGACGGAGAGCACGGCCAGGACTCGGACGAGGTGCCGCGCGAGGTGTCGTTCGGGCGTGACATCGGGATGATGCGCGGCGAGCTGACGCAGGCCCGCTGGGCCCAGGTCTGGCAGGCCGCCTCAGCGCGCGTGCCAGACCGCTTCGGCCTGCCCGAGGCGCCCTCGGTCTTCGTCGGCGACCCGCTGCCGGTCGAGGGGGTGAGCTGGTGCGAGGCGGCCCGCTTCGCCAACCTGCGGACCCTGGTCGAGCTGGAGGGCGTGACGCCCGCCTACACCGTCGCCACCACGGAGGCGGGCGATAGACGCTACGCCCTCGCAGGCTGTGAGGCTGGCGCCGAGATCCTGTGGGATCGCGACTCCACCGCCTGGCGTCTGCCC
>CAZKWG010000940.1:0-2801 GCA_964556105.1 uncultured Enterobacterales bacterium
GCCGCGCTCGGGACGCTGCGCCTGTCAGGCGTGGTCGAGCTCCTCGGACATGCAGACGACGAGGGAATCCCGCTCCTCGTCATGCAGCGCGTGCATGGCTCCCCCTTCCCCGGCTCGGACGGTGTCGTCGCCTGGTCCTGGCTGGCGCCCCGCCTCGCGCGGCTTCTCGCGGTGCTCTCCTCCGTACATACCTACGGCTTCGTCCACGCCGACATCAAGCCCGGCAACGTCCTCGTCGGCGCGAGCGGGCTCGTCACGCTGCTCGACTTCGGGCTCGCGCGCTCGCGAGAGACGCGGGCCGAACAGCCCTACGCCATATCGGTCCATGAGAGCGGACCCTACACCGCGCCCGAGCTGCTGGAGGGGGGCGCGCCGAGCGCGCGCAGCGATCTCTTCGCGGTCGGCGTGCTGGCCTGGGCGGCGCTCATGGGGCGAGCGCCATGGGGGGAGGGAGGCGGTGATCCCTGGCGCCTGCTCCAGGCCATGCGGGACGCGCCGGCCGGCGCCATGGAAGTGGGTGACGTGCCCGTGGCGGCGGTTGAGCTGATCGGCTCGCTGCTCGCGGTCGCGCCCGCGGATCGGCCCGCCAGCGCCGGGGAGGCGCTGGACCACCTCTTGCGCGTCCAGGCGGGCGTCGATCTCGACCTCCCACCGTTGCCGATGATCCCGGCCGAGGGCCGGCTCACGGAGGAGGATATCCGTCTGCTCTTCCACGGCCCGTCCGCGCTGCTCCACCTACCTCAGGACGCGGCCGCCGTGCTCCTGTCGCAGACGGGCGGCGAGCCCGCTGCGGTGGAGGCCGAGCTGAAGCGGTGGTGCCTCACGGGCCTCGCGACCCCAGAGGCGGGGCGCCTGCGGGTCGAGCGCACGGCGATCCGGCGGATGAAGGTGGGAGAGCGTCGTCGCCTCGGAGTTCCGGTGAACCGGCGACAAGCCCTCTGTCTGCCCGCCGTGGACGAGGAGGTGCTGGTCTGGATCGCGCTCGCCTGGCCATACACCTCCGCGGCGTGGCTCGCGCGGCTGGCCGCCTGCTCGCTGGGCCAGATTCGGACCATCCTCGACCGTCTGGTCGCCGGCGGCTGGATCTCGCTCGACCTGGAAGGGAGGGCCCAGGACCGCACCGGCGGCGCAGCCCTGTCCGCTTGGGATCCCCTGCGGCGCGCCTCCGCCCACGCCGCCCTGGCCGACCTGCTCCAGCCTGGGGAGTCCACCCGACTGAGGCACCTGCTCGCCGCCGACCGCCTCGCCGAGGCGCAGAGCGAAGCCTCGACCCTGGCGGAACGCGCAGGCCGATCTGGCGATCTCGCGACCGGGCTCGCGCTGCTGGAGGACGCGATCCAGTGGGCGCTCGCGGAGGGTGATGTGGTGGAGGCGCTCCGGCTCCTGGAGCAGGCCGTCCCGATGGCCATCGCCTCGGAGGAGCGCGAGCCGCTGTTGCCACTGTGGGCGCTGCGCAAAGACGCGCGGATCGCGGAAGCGGCATCCTCATTGCTGGCGCTCGTCGAGGCGGCCATCTTGTCGCTGGACGGCGACGCGGTGGGCGCGCGGGCTGCGCTGGACTCGCTGGACGTCCCCCTCCCCGAGTCGCTGGAGCTGCGGCGGCAGGCGGTGGTGGTGAGGGTGGCCCGACTCGGCGAGGTGGACGCGCACGAGCGCCTGCTGGGCGAGATCGAGGCCGACTGGGCGCCCCGCAGCGCGGAGCGCCAGGCGCGGACGCGTGGCTGGTGGGGGCAGCTCCGGTATCGGCAGGGCCGGTACTCCGAAGCTGCCGCGCTCCATCTGGCCGCCGCGAAGGCAAAAGCGGGTGTGGACGCGCAGATCTCCTCGCTGTTGAACGCGGCGTCCGCGCACCTGGAGGCGGATCGCTGGACCAGGTCCCGTGACATCGCCGCTCGTGCGGAGGCGCAGGCCAGGGTCCTGCGGCTCACCCAGTACGAGGCCCGCGCCGCCTGGATCCTGCGCGCCGCCGCCTACAGGTCCGGCGAGCTCGCGCCCGAGGCCGAGCTGATCGAGGCGGCGCTGCTGCTGGGCGAGCCCCGGACCTCGGCGCTGATCTTGCTGACGGAGGCTGCGACGGCGTGGCGCCAGGGAGACATGACGCTCGCCGTGCGCGCCGCGGAGGCCGCTCGGGAGCGATTCGAAGGGGTCGGCTTCCACGACGGGGCGACGCTGGCCGCGTCGTTGAGCTGCGCTGCGAGCCACATGGCCGATGAGCGTCAACGCGAGGATCTGCTCGACCGTGTCGCTCGATGCAAGCTGCCGCTCATCCAGCTCCAGGCGCTTGGGCTCGTCCGGCCGAATGGACCCGATCTGGTGCGGCGCAATGCGCTCGCGGTGACGCTCGCCAGGTCGCTCCCGCGGTCACGCTGGCCCAACCGGCGCGAAGTTCTGAGCATGGCCGAGGCGCTCGACGCCCTCGGCGTCTCATCGTCCACGACTTTCTCACACGAAGGGCCGCTCGCGCCAGAGGGGGACGAACCCTCATAGGAGCTGCATCATGTCTCGCTTCGTCCCTGGTCCCCTGTCCGCCGCCGCCGCCCTCGACCTCCGCGAGCTCGACTTCGGCACGGTCAACGTCTTCCCCCACCCCCTGCCCCAGGGCGGGCCCGCGCCCTTCACCCAGACCGCCAGCGCGCTGGTGATCCCGCTGGACGCGACCCGCACCGTCGAGCACTGGGTGCTCTTCCAGAACTACGTCGCCCCGCACCGGCAGGCCAACGGTCCGGGGACCGCCATGGTGGTGCAGGCGGTGGCGCCCAGCGCGTGCGCGCCGGGGCTCTCGGCCTGGACCGGCGACGATC
>CAZKWG010000941.1:0-2796 GCA_964556105.1 uncultured Enterobacterales bacterium
GAGGCCGGCCAGGCGGCAGGCGGGGGCGCGGGCTCGGCCCGAAAGCCGAGCACCTGGCGAGCTCCCCGGCCGCGCCAGATCTCCATCGCGTCGTCGCCCGAGGCCAGCTCCTCCATGCTCGCCAGCACCAGCTCCGCCAGCTCGAGCTGCGGGTCCAGGTCCAGCACCCGCGCCCGGCAGCCCTGCCACTCCCGCCGCAGCGCCTTGGCGATCCCGGCTCTGCCGCCCGAGCGCAAGGCCAGCTCGGGATCCTGAGGCGCTTCGCCCAGCCGCGTCAGGCACAGCCAGTCGCGGGGCGGGCTGGCGGTCAAGGCGAAGGCCGTCCCGTAGCTGAGCGAGGGGTCATCGCCCGCGTCCAGCACGGCGTCCGGCTGCCCCTCGAGCCTGGCGCCGCGCACCTGCAGCTCGCGCCGCAGCGCGTCGGCCCGCGGGCCGCTGCCCAGCACCTGGACCACGCGCCCCTTCACCGAGCCCAGGGCGGTCGTCGGCTGAGCGACGCGCACGCCCCGGCGAACCCGAAAGTTGTGGGGGAGCTCCTCGCGGACCTGCGGCGCCGGGGCGACCGGAGGCTCCTCCGCGCGCGGCTCCTCCTCGGGGGGCGGCGGCGCGGGCTCTGGGGCCGGGGTCGGCGCGCTCCGGACGCGCGGCGCCGCCGGCGTCGTCGCGGCGGGCGAGGCGGCCACCATCGGCAGCGTGGCGTCCGAGCTCGCGCACTCGGTAGCCCAGCGCCCGAGGCTGGCCAGCGTGACCGGCTCCTCCAGGTCGGGCGGGGGGGCGCCGAACCGCGCGCAGAGGGCGCCGACGATGCGGGCGCGCGCGGCGTGATCCAGCCCGAGATCGCCCTCCAGCTCGAGCCCGACGCGCAGCTCCTCGGGTCGGTATCCGGCCTCGCCTGCGACCAGATCCATGACCAGCGCGAGCACACGATCGGGGGTGGTGGACGCGGGCAGGTTCAAGGGGGCGGGCGGCGCTGTGGCGCCCGCGGCGCGGACCTGCAGCGGCTGCGGCGCGGGGCGCTCCTCGGGCTCCTCGATGGCGAAGAGGCGCTTGAGGCCGCGGGGAACCTCGGGGCTCTCCTGCCAGAGGGTGCGCGCCTCTTCGACGAGGCGGCCGACCAGCTTCTCCAGGCTCGGGTCGTCGGCGAGCATCTCCTCGGCGTCTACGTCCAGCTCGTAGTGCGCGCACAGGCTCTCGAGGAGGTTGAGGCGATCCTCTTCGGCCATCCCGAGGTCGGCCACCATGCGCGCCTCGGGGGCGGGCGAGGTCGCCTCCTCGTCCCGTCGGGCGACGAGCAGCAGCAGGTCGGTCATGACCCGCTCGCGGGCCTGACTGAGGAGGTCGCTGGGTCGCGTCGCTCCGGCGGCGGGCTTGCGGGTCTTGCGGCGCAGGCGCCGACTCCAGGCGGCCAGCTTGCCGTTGCTCGCCTTCAAGGCGAGGTCGAGCTCGTCGTCGTCCGGCAGCAGCAGCGCGTCTGTGCTCTGCTGAGCATCGGGGCGGCTGGGGACGACGGGAGGCTCGGGGGGGAGGGGCGCGGGCGGCGCCTCCGGGACGCGGGGCGCGAGCGGGAGCTCGGGCAGCGGCTCGAACAGCGTCTCCGCTCGAGGCTCGGGCAGCGGCTCGGGCAGCGGCTCGGGCAGCGGCTCGACGGCGGCCGGCGCCGTCTCCGTCGCCGCGATCGGCGTCGGGAGGGACGCCTCCGCGAGGCGCGTCGGCGAGGCGGCCGCGCCGTCGAGGATCTCCTGCCGCCAGCGCAGCGCGGTCTCTTCCTCGGCGGGCTCGCCCTGCTCCCAGGTCAGGGTCGTGGTCGCGCCGCCCGTGCCGATGGCGACGCGCGTGGCGCGGCCGACGCGGGCCGCCCGGGAGCCATGGGAGAGGGCCGCGATCGCCAGGGCGTCGTCCAGACCCGCGCCGAGCGCGTCGCCCAGGCTGGCCAGGGTGCTGCGGGACTCGGTGCCGCTGGCGGTGATCAGGCTCACCCCCGCGGTCGCGCCCGGCGTGGCCCCTCCGCTCAGGCTCGCCGTCAGCCGCGCGCGCCCGCCCCGCCCCCGCGCGACGGCCAGGTCCTCGCGCTCCAGCACGAAGCCGGAGGCGCCGACCGACAGCGCGGTGGCGCCGCGCGACAGGCCCGCGCCCAACACCTCCAGCAGGACCTCATCCGCGGGATCATCGGCTCCAACCACGATCACGCGCTCGGCGCGCTCGAGCCGAATCCAGTCACAGGCGATGCTCAGCGCGACAGCGACGCTCGCGCCGCCAGCGTTGACGGCGACGATCGGACCCTCGGCGCCCAGCAGTCCAGCGAGGGTGGCCTGGCCCTCGACCAGGGCCGAGGCGGAGGCCTCCCCCTGCGAGAGGAGCAGGCGCACCAGCCCCGGGAGGGCGCTGGCGAAGATCACGCCGGTCCCCGCCCGCAGGGCGACCGGAAGGCCCCGTCCACCCGCGAGGGTCGCGTCCTCGATCAGCGGCAGCTGCGCGTCCTCGATGGCCTCCAGACCGGCGGCGACGGCCAGCCGCGTCACGGGGTCGAGGGCGCTGGCCAGGGCGGGGTCGATCCCGAACTCCTGAGCGAGGTCGAAGGCGGCGGGTCGGCCGACCCTGGCCGGGCGTTGGCCGGAGCGCGGGGGAGGTGGCGCGGCGACCAGGCGGTCCTCACCCGAGAGCAGCGTGTCCAGGTTGTCGGTCGCGAACACGGCGCGCCCGCCCGGCAGGCCGACGGCGAGGCCGGTGCAGAGGACGCCCATGGGCGGCGCCGGTCGCGTGGCCGTCATCGACGTGGTCAAGGTTTTCAACGACTAC
>CAZKWG010000942.1:0-2784 GCA_964556105.1 uncultured Enterobacterales bacterium
TCCGCGACCTCGACGTCCCCCTCGGCCGCCAGCAGGGCCGCGACGCAGGCCTCCGGCATCTCCCCGAGCTGCTGCTCCAGCCCGCCGAGCAGGGTCCCGTAGCCGGCCACGGCCAGCGTGATCTCCCAGGACTCCCCCTCGTGCGTGGTGGGGTAGGCGAGCTGGGGTGGGTCGCAGAGCGACTCCTGAAGATCGTCCCCGAACAGCTCCCCCGTGCCGAGCGCGCCCGGCCCGTAGGCCGCCACCGGGCGACCGAGGGCCTCGGCCGCCTCCAGGGCTTCGGTCAGGGCCTCGCCGCCCTCCTCGAGGAAGCGCGCGTCCTCGACGTCGCGGCTGAGCTGGTCCACCACGTAGGTCCCGGCGAAGGGCGGCGGCGGCAGCTCCGTCCGCTCGGACAGGCGCCCCCCGAGCGGCAGGCGCAGCGACGCTGGGAGGCTGGCGCGCGGGAGGGTGAGCGCCGCGGGCTCAGCGCGCAGAGCCGGCAGCCGACCCGGATCGAAGGGGGAGCGCGCTGTGCGTGCCGGCTCCGCGCAGCCCGCCAGCGTGAGCAGCGCCAGCAGATTGACGGGCCAGACCCGCCGAGTAACCCTGACGAGATGATCCGTTCGCATCGCCTACCTCTAATGCTCGCCCTCCTCACCGCAAGCGCCTGCGCCGACGACAAGGGCGCGCCGACGGACGAGGACTGCACGCTCGAGGCCGCCCCGGCCGCGGTGCCGGTCGGCGGCGACGGGAACGGCGACGGCCTGCTGGACGTCTCGGACGCCATCTACCTGCTTCGGCACGAGCTCAACGGCGGCCCGGACCCGAGCTGCGAGGCGGCCATCGACGTGCCGCCCTATGGACGGCTGGACGCGACCGAGGGGCTCGCGCCGCTCTACTACCTGGGCTCGGGCAGCTACGCGCTGCTGGACGCCGTGGACGCCACGAGCTGCGCGCGGGTCGAGCGGGCCGTCGCGCCCCCCTGCGGTGACGGGCTCCGGCTGGATCTGAGCGCGCCGGAGACCGTGCGCGGCGCCGCGGGCGAGACCACCTCCTTCGAGGCGACGGTGACGCTGACCAGCCCCTCGCTGGCCGTCGAGGCCTGGTCCTTCACGCTCAGCGCCGAGGGCTGCGCGCTGAGCGACGCCACCACCGCGGGGACGCGCGCGGCGGACACGATGGACGACCCGCCGGGCCTGCGCGACGGCGGGTACGCCTGGCAGGCGCTCGCCTCACCCGAAGAGGGCGCCGTCATCACCGCCCTGAGCTGGCGAACCACGGACGCCCTCCCCGCAGACGCCGACGCGCAGGCGATCCACCGCTTCACCGTCAGCGGCACGCCCACCGCGGGCTGCGCGACCTGCACGCTCCGCCTGGTGGACGACGCGCGGGTCGCGTCCGTGGCGAGCGCCGGCGGCTATCGCTACGCGCCGGCCCTGGGGAGCGCCACCGTGCAGCTCTGCGCCGACTGAGCCTGCCTACGCATCGTCGATTCGTATATCCTGAAAGCGCTCCAGCCGCGCCAGCATCTCCTCGAAGGGGGCCGGCGGGAGCTCGCCCCAGCGCTGCTCGACCACGACGCGCGCGCGACCGTCCTCGACCACGCGGCGGGCCTCCATGCGCCCGACCAGGGCGCCGCGGTAGAGCAGGGGCGTGACGTAGTAGCCCCACTGACGCTGGTCGGCGGGCTTGTACACCTCCCAGACGTAATCGAAGCCGAAGACCTGCTGCACCAGCTTGCGGTCCCAGAGCAGGTGGTCCAGCGGGCCGAGCACGCGCATACGGGCGTCGGGCTCCTCGTGCGGCGCGTCGAGCAGCGTGGGCAGGGTGAGGTAGCTGCGCCGGGCGCCCGTTACGGTCACGGAGACGAGCGCGCCCTCCTTCACGAGGCGCTCCACCAGGCCAGACGTCCGCACCTCGGACAGCATCGACCACTGCGGGCCCGTGGCGGTGGTGAGCAGGCCCGCGCCGCGCACGCGCTCCAGCAGCAGGGTGCGCTCGGGGTCCTCGGCGGGCAGGGCGTGGTGATCGGGCAGGGCGCGGGACGGGACGTCGTAGACGCGCTCGCCGCGGGCCGTGCGGCCGGTCGTGACCACGAGGCAGCGGGTCCAGAGCACCTCCAGCGCCATGGCGTTGGCCCGCGAGGTGCCCTTCCAGCCGCTCCAGTCCATGGGCTCCACCTGGCCGCGGTCCTGGAGCGCGCTCGCCGGCAGCGGCCCACGCTCGACGAGCTCGGCCACCACCTCGTCCAGGATGCTCGCCGGGAGCCGCCTCATGCGCTCGCTGAGCCGCCACCAGGGCGCCTGATGGGCGCGATCCCGGTAGCAGGGGAAGAGGCGCGCCGGCAGCACGCAGCGCTCCTTGGCGAAGTGCTCGAAGGCGCCACCGGGCAGCAGGCGCGGCCAGTCCCCGCGCTGCAGCCCGTCCACGCGCGCGTGCAGCACGAGATCGGCGTTGGCGCCCACACGATCGAGCGGGTCGAGCTGAACGCAGCCCAGCCGCTCCAGCACGTCGCGCGCGCCCGCGAGCCCGGTCCGCGCCTCGGGTCGGAGCAGCCCGGCGGCCTGCAGGAGGACGCGCCGGGCCTGCTCCACCGAGAGCGTGATCACAGGGCTTCGGGCTCGTCCTCGGCGGGCGCCGCCTGCTCGGCGGGCTCCGCCTCGGCCGGGGAGGCCTCGACCTCGGCCGGCGCGGCGTCCTCGGACGCCACCTCCTGCTCGCTGGTCAGCGGCTCGCCGTCCTCGGTGGCGAGGTCACCCTCGCCGAGCCCGTCGTCGCCGCCGGCCTCAGCGCCCTCACCGG
>CAZKWG010000943.1:0-2777 GCA_964556105.1 uncultured Enterobacterales bacterium
CCTGGTCATGGGTGTGGACCAGCGACGTGGCCGCGCTCGCGAGCTGGCTCCGCCGCAAGACCGAGCACTTTGGCCCGCTCTCCCGCGAAGCCCGCGACGCCATCGCCCACCTGGAGCAACTCGCCGGCCCCACCGACCCCGACGACGAAGACCACGACCGCCAGCTCACCCGCGATCTCGTCGAGGCCCTCAGCGAGCTGCACCGCACGCTCCACGTCGAGCGCATGACCCGCGAAGAGGCCCTCGTCGCCGCCTTCCTCGCCGCGCTGCAGGACGAGCATGATGACGCCGACACCCACGCCCGCCGCGCCGGCCTGCTCCCCGGCATCGACACCGCCTGGCTGCACGCCCACCACCTGCCCGAGCTGCTCGCCCGGATCGCCTCCGCCCGCCACCACCGCGGCCCAGCGAAGGCCCTCCGCACCGTCGAGCGGATCGCGAAGATCGGAGGAGATCGCCCATGACCGCAGAGATCACGCCCGAATGGCTGTCCGAGGTCGGCGGCGGCCTCCAGCTCCAGCGCGCCGAGAACATGCTGCTGCGCGCGCCGCCCCCAGGCCTCTCCCGCGCCGACGTCCAGCGCCTGATCGCTCGCCACGAGCCGGCACTCCTCGCGCAGGGCGCGCGCGGGTTCCACCGTCAGCACGACCCCGTGGACCCGGCACCGTGGAGGAAGCTACGCGAGCACGTCCAGTTCACCATCGTGCAGGTCCTCTCGCCCGAGGACGAGCCCGCCTCCTCCGCCCTGCTGCGCGCCTTCGAGACGGCCCTTCGCCTCTCGCTCGAACCCGATGAGCCGAACCGGGGCTACCTCAAGAGGAACGTGGGCTCGCTCCTCATCGAGGCCCAGCGCCTGGCCCCGAAGATCGGCCACGAGACCGACTGGATCTGGCGCCTGGACCTCATCGAGCTCCTTCGCAGGATGGAGCACGCCCACAAGGCCGACACGCCGCCCGAGCTGCGCCGGAGCAAGCTCAGCGAGGCCGCCCAGGCGCGTCGACGTTGGTACGAACGTTGGACCGACATCCTTCTGACGTACAAGCCGGACCCAACGCACACGGCCGAGCTCAAGTACCACCTGATGGGCCGGCTCGTTCTGCACGGCTGGAAGCCCGTTCGGGTGGCGCCCATCTCGCGCGGCGTTCCCCAGCGCGCCGACGAGCCCGATCTCGCCCCCCTGCTCGCCTGGCACTGGGATCAGAAGGACACCGCTCCCGTCCAGGCCATGGCGCTCGACCTGAACACGTTGATGCGCGGGCTCACCGAGGATCCCGGCTGGCGCGCCGATCGGACGCTGCTCGGGCAGATCCTGGCTCGGGTCGGCATCTTCCTCTGTGACGAGGTCGGCAGCACCTACGCCAATCCTCTCGCGGCCCTGGCCGGCAAGGTCCTGCGCGCCTGGCACGCCGCGAGCGTGCCCCAACGCCTGAGCCGCCGCCCCACAGACGACACCCTGGAGGCCCTCGCCGGCGCGTTGGAGAGAGCCGGCTTCACCAATCAGAGCGTGCGCGCCTTTCAGGTCGGCTATCCGCCCTTCGACGGCGCCGCCGACGTGCGCGAGCTGCTGAACGTCGTCCGCCTGGAGCTGGAGGTCAACCTGGAGGGCGGCTACGCCCGCGACCGGGTGAGCGTCGAGTTCAACACCTTGGACGTTCTCTCCGCGCTGGCCGTAGTCGAAGAGAGCGCCCACGGAGCGCGCCGATGAGATCCACCCCCAGCATGGGCGGGCGCGCGCCCAGGGTGCCGAGGTCCCGGACCCGCGCCGCGAAGAGTCAGCCTGGGAGCCGCTCGCGCCTCTTCTACCTCGGCTTCGTCGCCCTGTCTGCCTCGTTGCGCGCGGTGAAAGACCGAATGGAGCACCCATGACCCGAGCCAACCCTGAGCCGACCCCTCCCACCGAGACCGACTGGGGCGGTCTGGCCGGAGCCCCGCTCCCACCCGAGTCCCAGCGCCCCGGCGTGCGCGCCGTCAACGAGCGCGGCGAGCACGGCGTCATCACCAGCGTCCCAGGCTACAGCATCCGCTGGCGCGGGCTCGCGCTCGATGCCGGGGCGACGCCCATGCGGCTCGACAACGGGCTGAACACCAACGTCCCGACGCCGCGTCTGTACGCCGAGCTGCGCGGCCCCGACCCGGCGCAGATCCCGCCCGTCCTGCCGTGGTTCTCGGCGGACGCGGACCCGCCGATCCGCCCGGATCGCCCTATGTCGGCCACTGACCTCTTCTACGCGCTGCGCGACGCGGCGCGGTCCGTGCGCTCGCTGGGGGCCTGGTGGCAGACGCCGAAGCGCCAGGCCGCCATCGTCGAGGCCCTGACCGCGCTCATGGCCTGGGTCCAATCGAACCCGACGCACCCCGACCGGATCAAGATCGTAGACACGGAGCTGTACGGGCTGCGCTACGCGCTCCTCGGCGCGCTCTCGGTGTTCGAGCAGCGCGATCGCGATCTCATCGCGCACCTTCGGCCCGACTGGCGGCGGGACTACCGCGTGGGCGACCGCGTGGCCGTCCTCGACAGGGTGCTCGGCGACTACGACCCAGGGTGGATCCTGGAGGCCATCGACGGGGCGCGCGCGGAGCTCCGCCGAGGCGAGGAGCGCCGCGAGGCCCTGCTCTGGCGCCTGCGCGTGGAGGGGCCCGCCGCTCGCCCGGCGCTCGACCCTGCACAGCCGGTCAGCCTCAACGATCTGCTGGAGGACAGCCTGGGCCTGCCCTACGGCGACCGCTGGGGCGCGACCGGCTTCTCGCTGAAGGTGCGGCAGGCCGTGCGAGACGTG
>CAZKWG010000944.1:0-2775 GCA_964556105.1 uncultured Enterobacterales bacterium
GCGCGCCCATGGTGGTGGGCCCGGACCTGGCGGCGGAGGTGCTGGTGCGACAGCTCCAGCCGACGCTGGACCGCTACGCGGCGATGGAGATCACGAACGGGAAGGGCGCCTCCCGCGACCAGGGCGAGGCGCTGCGGCGGGCGTTCACGGCCAAGCTCGACGCGCTCCAGGCGGTGGAGCGGGGCCTGGAGGCGGTCATCGCCACCGGCTCCGGCGAGTGGGGCCTCCGCGCGCTGGTCGAGCTGGGCGACGCCTACGAGGACATGGCGTCTGCCCTGCGCACCTCCCCCGTTCCCGCCGGTCTCAGCGCGGAGCAGCTCAGCCTCTACCAGGACGGGATCGAGCAGCGCGCCTACGCCATGGAGCAGAAGGCGATCCAGGCCTATGATCTGTGCCTGGCCCGCTCGTTCGAGCTCGAGCTGTACAACGAGACGGCCACCGCCTCGCTGGCGCGGCTGCGCGCGCTCGACCCCGACGCCCACGCCCCGCTGGAGGAGCGCGTGATGACCGCCAGCTATGTCGCGGGCGGAGCGCAGCGGCGCCCCTTCGTCGAGGAGCCCTGATCGTCGAGGAGGACGGAGCAACAGGACGCCGCAGACGCCGTCGCTCCGCGAGAGCCGGCGTTGTAGCGGCCTCAGATAGACCATAATCTGTCCGCTTCCGAGCGGTGCGCGTCACGGCACCACGATAAGATGTTCGTGCCTCGAGGGAAGCGCGTCCCATCGTCCGTTCTCGCCACGAGAACGGACCTGCCGATTCATCCAATGACGCGCCCCGACGACGTCCTATCGACCAGGAACCTCCGTTCCAAGGAGCCCCCATGCGCGCCGCTCACACGCTCCCCTTCGCTCACCTTCGCGCCCGCCCCAGCCTGCGCGATCTCGTCGAGATCGTGGCCATCTGGGCGATCTCCGCCATCTTTGCCCCCTTCCTCTTCGAGCTCTCGGGGCGCTTCATCGTCTCCTGATCGCGTAGCGTGGGCCGATGGCGCCGGATAGGTCTGGGCTCAGCTTCTCCCCTGCCCTCCGCGCGCCAAGGACTGTCCCGCCATGCTCCTCCTCCTCGGGCTGCTCGGCTGCTCCACGCCAGTGGCGAAGGCTCCGGACGCCGACACGACCGACACGACCGACACGGGCGACGCCGAGACCGGACAGACCGACACGGGCGACGCCGAGACCGGACAGACCGACACGAGCCAGACCGACACGAGCCCGCCGTGCACGCCGGTCAGCGCGGTCTTCTTCGATCTCGGCGAGACCCTCGTGACCGAGCGCTCCGACGGGCTCTTCGAGGAGCTGCCCGGCGCCACCGCCCTGGTGCAGGCCCTGCGCGACCAGGGCACGCCGGTCGGGCTGATCTCCAACACCGGCCGCGACTGGGACATGGACGATCTGCGGGATCTGCTCGTAGATCCGTCGATCCTCGATCTCTTCGACGTCATCCTGCTCAGCTCGCTCGCCGAGAGCCGCCCGAAGCCCGATCCGGCCATCTTCGTCGAGGCCGTGGGCCTGCTCGACCCGGCGCCGGAGATCAGCACCACCGTCTTCGTCACCGAGGAGGAGGAGGACCTGACGGACGGCGAGCCGCCGACAGAGGGCGCGCAGGCCGCCGGCATGATCGGGGTGCTGGTGACGGGCAGGGCCACGAGCGCTCCGGTGGATCACACGCTCGATCCGGACGATCTGCCATCGCTGGTGGACGAGCCGTGGATGGCCTGCCTCGAGGACGGGTGAGCGCTGGGCGGATCCCAGGGCGAGATCACCGAGCGAGATCACTGGCGCATCCGCGCGCGCCGCGACACGCTGTGCGCTGGAGGGTGGGATGAGACGAGCCGCGCTGGCCCTGACGCTCACCTCGACCGGCGCCTGCACGCCGATCGAGGTGGAGGTCGATCTGCTGCTAGAGGAGCTAGTTTGCGCTGGCGCCGCGGACCCGATGGTGATCGAGACCGAGGAGCAGCTCGCGGCCGCCCTCTCGAAGACGACCCCCATCGCCCACGCCGCCGCCTATGGCGCCGAGGTGCTCGCAGCGGCCAGCGCCATCCAGGCGGGGCAGCTCGCGACGGGCGAGGAATCCTGCCTGCAATTGAACGAGACCACCGCGAGCACCACGCTCAGCGCCGCCTGTGTCGGCGTGCTGGACGGGTACACGCTGACGGGCGCGCAGGCCCTGACCACGCCGGCCGTGGGCGCGGGACAGAGCTGGTCCTGGGCGGCCCTGCGCTACGCCTACGGCGACGAGGCGCTCTTCGAGGCGTCGGGCAGCCTCGCCTGGAGCGGCAGCGACGCGGAGGAGACGATCCCGCTGGACGTGGACCTGAGCTGGCGCGCGCTCCTGGACGGCGAGACCGACGGGGCCTTCCTGGTTCAGGCCAGCGGCGACCTCTACCGCGCGTACACGGGCTCGCTCAGCGTCTTCGAGTCCGTGCGCGCGCCCGCGGGCGAGCTGTGCTTCGGGATGCAGGCGACCTATGACACGACGCACGAGGGCTGGGCCTGGCGCACGCTGGCGCAGGGGGCGCAGCTCTGGGAGATTCAGGAGGGCTGGACCACGAAGGGCGAGCCCTGCCAGACGATCACGGCGGACGGCGAGCTGTTCGCGGATGACTGCGGGTAGCCAACCCTCGCCCACGACGAGGGTTGGCGAGTCAATCCGCCCGAGGGTGAGCCTCGAAGAAGGCCCAGACGACCTCGCTCCCGGCGAGCTCCTGGCTGACGCGACCGATGCGCTCCTCGCTCAGGTACTGCCAGCCCTGGGGCCAGGTGTGGCCGCCGC
>CAZKWG010000945.1:0-2775 GCA_964556105.1 uncultured Enterobacterales bacterium
GGCGCGGGGCCCACCGTGCAGGCCGCGGCCCGCGGTCGGGACGGGCGGCGACCAGGCCAGGTGCAGGCCGGCGGTCGCGCGGTCCAGGCTCAGCTCCGGCTCGAGCTCGCCAGAGGCGTGGTTCGCCACGATCTCGGCCAGCGCGCGCTCGACGCCGTTCGGCTGCAGGGCGCCGAGGCCCCAGGCGCCCTGCAATTCCACGGACAGCGGACCCCAGGAGGGCGCGACGGTGAGCGTGAGCGCGGGGGCCTCTTCGCGGAAGACGTGGCGCGTGCCGACGCCGACCAGCAGCGGATCGGCGAGCGATGTTCGGGTGAGGACGAGGAACGCGACCAGCATGGGCCCTCCTGTTCGTGGCGACCTCTCTGTGTCGTGAGGGCCGCGCACCCTTCGGAGGCGCCGCGAAGTTTTTTCGGGTGGCTACTCGACGCCCTGCACGCGCAGGTAGTGCGCCTCGCCGTCCAGGCTCGCGTCCAGGGCCTTCAGCTCGCCCAGGCAGAGCAGCTCGTCGCCCTCGGCGGCGCAGTCCCAGTTGACGTGCATGAGCTCGTCGTAGTTCTCGCCCTCGGCGTAGAGCAGGAAGGTGTCCGGCCCGTCCAGGCGCGAGATCTCGCCCGCGACGTTCACGGTGATGGCGATGGCCGATCCGACCACGTCCGGGTTGACCGTGGCGGTGATCTCGGCGGTGGCGGTCTCGTCGGCGCTCACCGTCAGCAGGCCCGACGCCGTGCCCTCGACGAAGAGCTGAATGCCCGAGTAGCTGGCCGTGATCTCCTGGAGCTCCCAGTTGCCGAGATAGCCCGGGGTGGGATCGCCGTCGGCGCAGTCCGTGTCCAGCCCGTCGCCCGGCGTGTCGGGGGCGCCCGGGTAGACATAGGGGTCGGCGTCGTCGCAGTCCACGTCGGCGCCGAAGCCGTCGTAGTCCGCGTCATCGGGCGCGCAGGCGCTGGCCAGCGCGAGCAGGGCGACAAGGCAGGGGCGGGTCATGGTGTCCTCAGGACCGCCGCATGGCGGGGACGTCGGGCAGATCGCTGCCCGAGGTGTCGATGCCCAGCGCGCCGAGCAGGCCGGAGAAGATCTCCGACTCCGCCATCTCGCGGCTTGGATCAGGGTCGCCGGTGTCCGGGTCGAAGCCGAAGGTCAGGCCGGTGTCGGGGTCTACGCCGCCGCGCAGGGTGTCGCCGGGGACCAGCGGGCTGAAGACCATCACGCCGTTGTTCAGGTGGTGGCTCGTGCCCCAGCTCTCGGAGCCCGCGGAGCGGGTCTTCTCGCGCCCGAACTCCGTGGCGCAGTAGATCATCGAGCGGTCCCAGAAGCTGGTGCCGTCGCCGAAGTCCTCGGCCTCCAGCAGGGTGATCAGCCCGTCCACCACGCTCAGCAGGCGCTCCCAGACGATGGACTGGCCGGCGCGGTGCGCCTGGTGGCTGAAGTCGAAGGCCAGGGGCGGGTTGAGCACGCTGTTCTCGGGCAGACCGCTGGTGACGACGCCGCCGTCCTTGTAGACGAAGGAGAACGAGGGCCCCAGCGTGACGGTCACGGAGACGCGGTACTTGAGCAGCAGGAAGGCCAGGGCGGCCTGCGCGTGCAGCGGGTCGGTCGCGTAGTCGGGGAAGACGGCCTGCACCGCGGCGGCCGACGGCGAGCTGCTCAGGCCGTACTCGCTCAGCGGGAAGGTGTCGCCGCTGCTCGCCACCATCAGCTGGGTGATGAGCTCGAGGTCCTCGATCTGCCCCATCGGCCCGCTGCGCAGCTCCTTCCACTCGTCGAGGCGCGGGGCGCCGGAGAAGATCTGGCCGAAGCGGGTGGAGGGCTCGAAGGCCTCGTCGCGCTGCTTGCGGACGGCAGCCAGGACGGCAGGATCCAGGCCGTTCTTCAGGCCCTTGCTCCCATCCAGCGAGAGCGGCCAGACGATCGGGTCGGCGACGATCTGACGGCGCGCATAGGACGGGACCGTGTCGTCCGTCCCCGAGTCGTTGTAGCCCGTGCCGGCCAGCAGGTGGACGTTGGGGATGGGGGCGTCGGCCCCGTACTGCCAGGCCACCATCTCCTGCAGGGTGCGGCCTCTCCAGGCCTCGTTGCCGGTGATCGAGCGGCGCTGGGCGACCTGGTGGTTGGCGCTGGTGCCGGTGAGCGTCGCCACCATCAGCTCGCCGCGGCGGCGGCCGAGGATCTCCGAGTGGTTCACGCTGAACGGGGCCGGGATGGGCCCGATGTTGTCGCCGGAGAGGTCCACCGCGCGGAAGGGTGAGCCCTCCCAGGTGGTGACGAGCGCGTCGGGGAAGGTGTTCAGCGTGTCGGGGTTGGCCGACTCGCTCTCTTTGATGGCCAACGGGCAGTCGAGGATCGAGCCGCCGCCAGACGCGCAGAGCACGATGAGGAAGCGGGGATCGGAAGAGGCTCTGGCCAGCGAGCGCGGGTTGAACAGGGTGGAGCCCAGCCCCACGCCCCCGAAGGCGGCGAGCTGACGGAGCATGTCACGACGAGAGTGCATGGCGGCGCTCCTCAGTAGAACAGGGCTTCGGTGGAGGTCGCGACGATCACGCAGCTCCCGATGGACCAGTCGCGCACGAGGTCGCTGGAGATGGGCTCCAGGGTCCCGTGCAGGTCCAGCAGGGCGTCGACCTCGTCCTCGTTGGGCTCGCGGCCCAGGACGCGTCGGACGAGGCCCTCGGCGACCTCTTTGCGCGCCTTCTTCGTGTCTTTCTCCAGCACCGGCCCGAAGAGCACGGCGGGCCCCGCCTGGTCGCCGGCCCCGGCCGCCCCGGCCGGGGGCCG
>CAZKWG010000946.1:0-2773 GCA_964556105.1 uncultured Enterobacterales bacterium
CGATCGACCGCGAGCGCGAAGAGGCGCCGCACGAGCTCGGACGCGAGCGAGTCGGAGATGTTCATCGTCGAGGCCGACAGCGCAGGTGGCTCCGCCAAACAGGGCCGCGACCGCGAGTTTCAGGCCATCCTCCCCCTGCGCGGCAAGGTGCTCAACGCCGAGCAGGCGCGCCTGGACAAGGTGCTGGCCAACACCGAGCTGAACAACATCGTCTCCGCGCTGGGCTGCGGGCTGGGCAAGGACTTCGATCTCAGCGGGCTGCGCTACCACAAGATCATCCTGCTGATGGATGCCGACAGCGACGGCCACCACATCGCCACGCTGCTGCTGGCCTTCTTCTACCGCCACATGCGCCCGCTCATCGACGCCGGCCACATCTTCCTGGCCAGCCCGCCGCTCTACCGCATCGAGGTGGGCGGCAAGACCTGGTGGGCGCGCGACGAGCGCGAGAAGCAGAAGGTGCTGGGCAAGCTGCCCCCCAGGGCGAAGCCGGAGATCTCGCGCTTCAAGGGGCTCGGCGAGATGATGCCGAAGACGCTCTATGAGACGACGCTCTCGCCGCAGCGGCGTCGCCTGCTGCGCGTGACCATCCCGGAAGGGGTCCGCCTGGAGACCGAGCAGGTCATGAGCGATCTTCTGGGCAAAGATCCTTCCACGCGCGCGCGAGAGATCCTTCAGTGGATGGAGCTGGTGGACGATCTCGACGTCTGAGCGCCGGGGGCCCGGACGTCGGCCGCCCCTTGTGCTCCTCGCCCCTACGCAGTAATCTACGACCAATGAGCCGACAGATCGGTGAGATCCAGGTCCTGAAAGGCGACAGCGGCGACGAGGTGGTCTACATCCACCCGATTGGCGCTTTCGCGGTGATGATCGGCCGGCGACCGGAGAACGATCTCCGTCTGGCGGACGCGCGCGTCTCCAGCCACCACCTGGTGCTGCGCTGGTTCGGCGACCGGCTTCTGGCCCATGACCTCGGCAGCAAGAACGGCACCTTCATCAACGAGACCCTGGTCACCAACCCCACCCCGGTCGGCGATGGGGACGTGATCCGCCTGGGCAGCGCCATCCGCCTGCGCATCAGCCTGCGGCCGGCGCCTCCGGGGCTCACCCTCGAGCGCCCCTACTTCGTGGTGACCGATCTGAACACGGCCGTGGTCTACCCGGTGCGCTCCAACCGCTTCCGGGTGGGCGCGCGCGCGGGCTCGGACCTGCTTCTCGCCGACGGCCCGGCGGTCGCCGCGACGCTGACCCTGCACGACAACGGCGAGATCTGGCTCGGGACGGACGAGAGCGAGCGCGCCATCTCCACGGGCGAGCCCTTCGATGTCGAGGGTCATCGCCTCATCCTCCGCGAGGATCCGGGTGGACCGGACAGCACCGTCGAGGAGCGCAAGACCGCGCGCACCCGCTACCCCTATCGGCTCAAGGTGGACCTGGGCACCACGGGCGAGCCGGAGGCGACGGTAGAGGATCTGCGCCTGGGCATGGTCCACACGATCCACGCGGAGAACCGGGTCGCGCTGCTCTACGTGCTCGCGCGCCAGGCGCTCCAGGACCGCGACAAGGGGCGCCCGGAGTCAGACCTGGGCTGGCTCCCGGATGAAGACGCGATGCTGGGCATCTGGGGCCGACGCCGCGAGACCATCGGCCCGAACAACTACCAGGTCCTGCTCTGCCGTCTGCGCAAGGAGATCACGGACGCCGGCCTGGACGGCTGGTTCATCGAGAAACGCTCCGGGTCTACGCGGGTCGTGCTGGACGAGATCCATATCGTGGGCAAGTAGGCGCCCCAGTGCGGGCCCTGGTCTACCTGCTCCTCGCCGTCGCCGTCACCTGGCCCCTCGCGCTCCACATGGGCAGCGCCACCGTGGGGTTCCCCGGGGTGGACGCCGAGGACACCGCGACCCTGCGCGGGCTGGTGGCGGACTGGCTGTTGAGCCCGCGCGTCCACGACGGCGCGCCGGTGAGCGACGGCGTCTACTTTCCGGTCGGCTTCGCCATCTTCGGGCTCATGCCCAACCTGCTCGACCACCTGAGCGGCGCGCCCCTGGACTGGCTGCTGCCCTTCCCCTGGTCGGACAACCTCTGGTGGCTGGCGGTGCTCACCCTGAACGGGCTGGCGGGGCATCGGCTGGGCAGGCAGATCGGCGGGAGCGAGGATCATGGGTGGCTGGCGGGGGTGGCCTTCCTGCTGAGCGAGCCCCTGCTGCGCGAGGTGAACCTGCACCACGCGCCGCAGGCGATGCTCTTCTGGGGTCCACTGGCGGTATCGGCCGCGCTGACGCTGCGCGCCCAGCCTACGCGACGCAACGCCGTACTTCTCGGCCTCTGGCTGGCGGGGGCGGGGCTGAGCTACTGGTACTATGGCTTGTTCCTGGGCCTCGCGCTGGCGCCGGTCCTCCTCCTCGGCGGCCGCCACGCCGAGGGCTCGCCTGGAAGGCCGCCGCCGGGCCTCCTGCTGCTCTCCGGCGGCGTGGCTGGGCTGATCTGCGCCCCCTTCCTCCTGCCCATCCTGCTCGGCTGGGCCGCCTCGGCCGTCAGCGCCGGGGGGCGGATCCCGCCGCCCCTCGGGCTGCACGACAGCTACCAGCTCATCGGCGAGAGCGAGCGCTTCATCGCGCAGCACGGCAACGATCTGCTCTTCTGGTGGCGGAGCGAGCCCATCGACACCTCCAACCGCTGCTCGCTGGCGCTCCTCGTCGCGGCGGTCCTTGGCGCCCGCCGGTGGACGGACCGGGGCGCGCGCGCCGGCCTCTGGGCCATGGTCGCGCTG
>CAZKWG010000947.1:0-2772 GCA_964556105.1 uncultured Enterobacterales bacterium
TGAGCCTACCCGCGCGGCCTGAAGGGGCGGCGCGGTCGGGGCCAAAGGGTTAGCCGCAGGTCATGCGGTGGATAGACTGCAGGCTCGTGGCCATCGACACCGAGACGACCGGGCTCGATCCGTACAACCTGTCGGATCCGGACCGCGTCATGGAGATGGCGGCCGTCGAGATCGTCCTCGACGCCAACCTGCGCGTCGTTCAGACCCGGCCACACCACTGGCTGATCAACCCTGAGCGGACCATCCCGCGCAAGGCCACGCAGGTCACCGGCATCACCGATGAGGACGTCAAAGACGCCCCGCGCTTCGCCGAGCGCGCCGGGGATCTGCGCCGCCTGCTCACCGACGCGATCATCGTCGCGCACAATCTCCCCTTCGATCTTGGATTTCTCCGCACGGAGCTCGAGCGCGCGGGCAGCATGTGGCCGCGCACGCGCGCCGAGGTGGACACGCTGACCCTCTCGCAGCGCCGCATGACGGATCTGAAGGTCCACAAGCTCGGCGAGGTCGCCCGCGCGCTCGGCGTGCCGCTGGACAACGCCCACCGCGCCACGGACGACGCGGAGGCCTGCGGTCGGGTGCTCGTCGAGATGGCGCGCCGCTTCGAGGCTCCCCAGGACCTGGACGGCTTCGTCGACTGGGCGGACGCCATGTCGCCGCCGCCGGAGACCGGGCACCTGGCCGTCGGCCTGCGGGGCGTGCCGGAGTTCCTCGAGGGTCCCTTCAAGGGGCAGACGGTGGACGCCCACCCGGACCACCTTCAGTGGATGTCGATGGCGATAGAGCGTCGTGACGGCCGCTGGGTGGCCCGCTATCCCGAGTCGCTGCAGCGCTGGGCGAAGCGCTGGCTGCGGGCGCGGGCGTCGGGGCGCTTCAAGCAGTCGGCGCGTGGGCAGACCGCGGCGGACTGGAACATCGACCCCGCCGCGTGGCGTACCGGATGATCGCGGCCCTGCTCCTCTATGGCTGCCTGCATGTCCCGCCGGACGACGCGCTCGCGACCCGCCTGGAGAGCGAGGTGCAGGCCCTGCGGGTCAAGAACGAGCTGATGGAGGCGCGCCTGGCCCGCTGCGCGGACGAGGAGCTGGGGCTCTCGCCCGAGCTGGCGCGGCAGCTCTACCAGGTCTTCGCCGGCACCGAGGTGCTCATCGAGCGGCGCGACGGCATGACGCTGCTGCTGCTCCCCTCGGACGTGCTCTTTCCGCCGGACAGCCTCAGCCTGCGCCAGGAGGCGACGCCGATCCTCGACCTGCTGGCCACCGCGCTGCAGCTGCACCCCGATCAGCGCGTCTGGGTGGTCGGGCACGCCGAGCGCGCTCCAAAGCCCGCCAGCCTCCTCAAGCTCTACCCGAGCGCCTGGGAGTGGAGCGCGGCCCAGGCCAACGTGGTCGTCCGCACGCTGGTCAAGCAGTTCGCGCTGGACCCGGGGCGCTTCGTGGTCGCCGGTCGAGGGAGCGCGAGCCCCCTCTCCACGGAGGACACCCCCGAGGGGCATGCCCGCAATCGAAGGGTCGAGATCGTCTTCGGCGCAGCGCTGCCCTGATCGCGGCGAGAACGCGCTATTCTTGCCGATGCAGGAGAGCCATGTGAGCGGGCGTGGGGGTCAGGAGCGAGTGGTCACGTCGGTAGAGCGCCTGATCGCGGCGTATGATGCTTCTTTTCGGAAGACGATGACCATCACCGCCTCGGAGGCTTCGGACCCCGACGCGCTCACGCGCGCCATGGCCTCTCTTCCGCCGCACGCGGGCGACCTGGCCGCGACGCTGCTGGTGGGCGTCGGCGCGGGCGAGACGGTCCCCGCGCGCCTGTTCCGCGCCGTGGAGGTCCACGGAGAGGACCTCTGGCGGATGGCCTTCCTCCTGCCGCGCGCCACCCCCAGCCCTGGCGCCACCATCGATCCCAGGTACTACGCCGCGGACTGCAGGATCAACCCGGCGCTGGCCTCGCTGCGCCCCTTCCCGGAGCTGCTGGACGACACGGACTGGCCCTC
Organism: uncultured Enterobacterales bacterium; assembly: GCA_964556105.1. Taxonomy (GTDB): domain Bacteria; phylum Myxococcota_A; class UBA796; order UBA796; family CAZKWG01; genus CAZKWG01. The sequence continues at coordinate 1,991 of CAZKWG010000947.1, forward strand.
GCATCGGCCTCCGTCCGACGCCCTCTGGGACGCCACGGTGGTCGCCGCCATGCTCGAGGCGGCTCCCGCCGCGCTGACCCGTGACGGGAAGGTGCGCAAGGACGTGGAGCGGCGCGTGCTCCAGAGCCTGGGCGCGGACCAGGGGCGCTGGTCGCTGGCGCTGGCCCTGGCGCGCGTGACCGGGCTGGTTCGCGAGGCCGCTGGCCGACTCTATGGCCGGCCGGAGAGCTTCCCCCGGCGGGTGCCGCTGCTCGATCCGGCGGCGCTGCTCGACGAGGAGGCGGGTCAGGCGGCGGCGGCGCTCCTGCGGGTGGCCGATCCGGCGTGGATCAGCCTGGACCGCCTGCTCGCGCTGCTGGCTTCCCGCTGTCCGGAGGTGCTGGTCTCGGATCGGGACATCCCCTGGTCGGCGCGGGAGGGCCTGTGGTTCCGGCAGGCGGCGGACGCGCTGCACCGGGCGGGCGTGCTGGACGCGAGCGTGGACGCCGATGGCATCCGCGCGGTGCGCCTGGCCGGCGCGCGGCCCCAGCGTCCGCAGGGCTTCATGCTCACGCCCGACCTGGACATCCTCGTCGCGCCGGGCGAGCTCCCCGGCCCTGAGTATGGGCGGCTCTGTCGCGTGGCGCCCTATGTCGATGGGGACGTCGTCCATCGCCACCGCCTCACCCGCGACGGCGTCGCGTCCGACATCGCCGCCGGCTACGACGATCTCCTCCCCTGGTTGCAGGGGCGCAGCCGGACGGGGCTCCCGGGCAGCGTGCGCTCCACCCTGGAGCAGTGGG
>CAZKWG010000948.1:0-2764 GCA_964556105.1 uncultured Enterobacterales bacterium
GCGAGAGGCCGTCGATGAGGGACTGTCCAAGCGCGCGCTCGAGACCCGCTTGAGCGAGGCGCGGCCCGAGGTGGCGCCGGAGTGCCGGCCAGGACGGAAGCCGCTGCCGGCTGTGGTCAAGGGGCTCACACGGCTCAAGGCGGCAGTGGCGCTGGCGGGGTCGGAGGAGGTTGCCGCGGGGCTGGCGAAGATGGAGGCGGGGAAGGCGCGAGAGCTGCTCGTGGAGCTCGATGTGCAGTTGGAGGCGCTAGGGCGGATCCGGGAGGCGGTGAAGGTGGCGGTGGGGTGATGTCCCCCCGAGGGAATGAGAATAGGCACCGGATAGGTTCGGGGTCCATCAGCAGCTGCCAGAGGCGGCCCCCGCCCGGAGCCAGTAGTAGGGGCTCCCACGATCGAGCGCGGCGTTCCATTGGGTAAGGATGTCCGCGTCCACGTGGTCTGGGTCGATGAGCTCTGATCGCGTCAGCGGTCGCCAGGTCGGGTCGCGACGGTAGCCAGCAGCTTGGCGAACCTCCGGCGGTAGGTTTTCAAGGGCGCGTTCCTGGTACTCCTCGAGGCTTTCGTGGTTCGCCCCCCCCCTTCGAGCGCTGGGTAACGGAGCTAGAGGGGGGCGTCCTCCCAGTTGCAGAAGGGGCAGATCTCGTAGCCCCCGCTCGGCGTGGTGAAGACGAGGAACCCGCAGGCGGGACAGGGAAAACGGGCGCGTGGCATCGGAGAAGGCGTAGCTCGGGGCCGGCGAGGTGGTAGCACCTGTCGCGGGCACCCGGGCAGTTCAGCCGCTACGCGTTTGGGCCGGGCCCTGCACCAGCTCCACCGTCCCCCCTGCCATCATCCATGCGAGCTCGAGGTGCCCGTTGAGCTCTTTGAGGAGATCGAGAAGGCCTTCGAGTGGGTGCGGGAGCAGGTGAAATCGTCGAAGTAGGTGCCGGCACGCGATCAGCTCACATCCCCAGCACCTCCGCCCACCAGCAGCAGGTGCATGCCCTGATGACCCGGTCGCGCTCCACGCGGGCCAGCGCCGACCTGTAGCCCCGCACCCCCACCCCGGCGTCCCGTGCGTTCCGCGCGCACGTTCCTCGCGGCTGGGCGTGGCGGGCACCCGTGGCCCCGCGTGCGCGCGACGATGTAGAGGCGCAGCGACTAGGCCCCGCATGAAGCGGTAGACGGGGCGGAAGCACCGCTACCAACGAAACTCCGCCCCGTGCCGAGGTCTGAGGATCCGGCATGTGCAGTCTATCGCGAAGCTCCTGTCCCATCCAGGCGACCTGTCCGAGGCTCCACCGATAAACGGGGTACGCCCTGGGCAATGCCCGTGCTGCGGCGCCGGGTGTGGCGTGCCGGGCGCGCTCGTGATCATCGGGCACGGTGGGCGGCGAGGGGGCGCATGGACAATGGAGGATGCGCAACCGTGCGGGGCCACAACAAGGGCCCACCGCACCTCTTTGCCCGTTGGTATCCCCGCGGATCTCATTCCCCCGGGGGAACCTACGCCCCCCATTCCCCCATGGCCCCAGCACATCTGCCCATCAGCACCAGGTGCAAGCACCGATGACCTGCTCTCGCTCGACCTGGTAGAGCGCCGGCCCGCTGCACTCCGGGCAGGGCGCCACCCCGGCGTGCGGGCGCACGGGGGCGGCTACGGCGCTCCGCACCCTGGCTGCGCCTGTAGCCTCGGCCACGCCACCAAGGCCCGCCATAGCGCCCGCGGTGGGGCGACGTGAGCCTGGACGACAGCGCGAGGGCATGGCTGGTCTCCGAGCTGAGCCCACGTTCATACCGGCCGCAGGCACCGCTGGTATCGGGTTGATCTACCTCGGTGTTGGTCGGGTGCGGTCAAGGGATGTGTGGGAGACACAACCGCGGCCGCTGAGGCTATGTATAGAGTCACCGTGACGCACGCTGGCCGGTAGTAGCATTAACGAGGACTGTTTCAAAGGTGAGAACAAGCACTGAAGCAACTGTCACGAGATACGCCAGAATTCACGTGGAGATCTGAGCAACATGTCGATTCTGATTGGAAACCCAGGGAGTGAGGTATGGCTCGGTACTAGAGAAGATACACGCAAGCCTTGGACCCTTACGATTGAGGGAAGCCTGACGGACCTCAATAGCCAATCTCGCCTCATACTCGAACTTCAACTTCGGGAGCTTCTTCACGATCCCGAACTCAAGCTCCTCAGAGTATCTCCGGGAAGCATCCATCTCGTCCTGGACGTGTCCAACGACGGAGCGGAGCTGTTGCAACGTCTGTTTCGAAGTGGTGATCTTCAGGAATTTATGGGCTACCGAATCCTTGGCCTGAAGAAGGGTGATATCGCAGTGGTATCTGTCTTCCTCAGCTACAGCCACGACTCGAACGCACACAAGGCCGCGGTCCGCGATCTGGCCGACCGCCTCCGCGCCGATGGCATCGACGCCTGGATTGATCAGTACGTCGCAGCCCCAGCCGAGGGCTGGCCCCGTTGGATGACCACCCAGGTCGAGGACTCCAACTATATCCTCCTGGTCTGCACCGAGACCTACAAGCGCCGCTTCGAGGGCAAGGAGAAGCCAGGCACTGGGAAGGGTGGAACCTGGGAGGGGCTGCTGGCGAACCAAGTGCTGTACGGGGCTGGGACGGTCAACGAGAAGCTGATCCCTGTGCTGCTCGACGGCACCAGCGACGCGCACATTCCGCTCGCGCTCAAGCCGTACACCCACTACCGGCTGCCGGCCGGGTACGACGCGCTGTACCGGCACCTGACGGGGCAGCCCGCGGTGATGC
>CAZKWG010000949.1:0-2751 GCA_964556105.1 uncultured Enterobacterales bacterium
GTCGAGGGGTGCGAGCCCGCTGAGAGTGATGGGAGTGATGGGGAAGGTCGAGCATGCGAGGTCGAGGCGCTCTTGAAGAGTTCCTGCGCCGGGAGTGCCTGCCACGGAGGGGCCGCGCCTTCCGGCTCGCTGAACCTCGAAGATGACCCCATTTCGGCCACCGTCTGTGTTCAGAGCGCAGCATACGGAGTCACCTATGTATTCCCCTGGAGCACCGCAGACTCGCTGTTGCTCCAAAAGGTGTTGGGGCAGGAGGGCCAGTTGATGCCTCCAGGGGCTGCGCTGGATGACGACTCCCTGTCCCTAATCGAAGCGTGGATCGCCGCGGGGGCCCCACCATGCACTTCCTGATCGTAAAGCTCCTCCTCATGACGTCACCAGCGCACGCCAGCGGCTGCGATCAACTCCTGCCACCAGACGAGAATGACGTCGGCTTCGACTATGATGCAGATCGAGCGCAGGACTTCATGGCCAACCACTTCACGCTGGCCAGCACGCTGTCGCCGCAGGCGCTGACCTCACTCGTCGCCGATCATGAGCCCCGCATATTCGCTGGGCTGGACATCGGCATCATTCCCCCGTTGAACTGCTATGAGCGATACGTGCGCGTCGGAGACATCGGCAAGTACGAAGAGACGAACAAGTCCCCCGTGCTCCCGCGTCTTCGGCTGGCGGCGATCAGAGAGATGAACCTGGCAAAAGACAACTCCAAGATGACCCCCGTGGGGATGTTCGGGCTCGGATTCATGCCTCCCATCCAAGTGCTCCAGACGTGGACCCTGCTCATCTCCGCGGAAGCAGCCATCGGGCTGAAGCTCAATCAACAGGGAGTCAATTCCGTTCTTCTGCGAGGGCATGTCACCTCCATGCGCACCGTCGGCGACATCGCGCTCGCGTTCGAAGAAGATGCACCCGCGATAGAGGATCTCTTCGTTGGGTCGAGCCTCGGTCTCGGGCTCGTGTTGACGCACGAAAGGGAGATCTTCGAGAACGGCGCCCTGAGCGGATCGCTCAGCGCCGGCATTCTGGACACGTCCTCCGTGTTCGTGGTGGGCGATGACGACATCATCACGCCAAACCAGCACCCTTACCTGGGCCCGGAGCTCTCTCTGAGTGCCGCATACAGCAGAGAAGTGCGCTCGAATGACGTCAGGCCCTTCATCAGCATTGAAGGCTATGTCGCGCCCGGCGGGCATCGCTCGCAGCTGCAGTATCTCGGAGGCGAACCCTACGTGCCCGAGGACGCCGTCAAGGGCTTCCGCGCATACGGCAACCTTGCGACGCTCAAGCTCAACCTCGGGCTCACCTTTGAGTGATCAGATCGGACCTCATATGAACGAGGAGCGCATCATGACCTACTTACACGGCCGCCTCTGCGGGGTACCCCTCTTGCCCATCTTCCTCGGAGGCTGCGACTTCCCCTACTCCGACAAGTGGTGTCTGGACCACCCTGAGGACTGCGCCAACGAACTCAGCGACACAGCGAGGTCAGGGGGCGACTCCACCTCCGAGACCGGCGCTCCGAGCAGCACCGCTGGCTGCATCGCCGACACAGAAGAGGCGAAGGCAGCCTGCGAGCTGCTGGAGACGAGCTGCTACGGTTGCCACGGCAGCAATGGAGTCTCTAACGGAGGACTCAACTACATCATGTACTATGATCTCCTCGTCGAACGCGAGCAGATCAACGCGGGCTCACTGGACCCTTCAGAAAACGCCCTCTATCGCCGCGTCGCGGCCGGAGAGATGCCTCCCAGCGGGGCGCTCAGCTCAGATCAAGTAGGGGTGCTGTCAGACTGGATTGCTGCGGGCTCGCCCCCCTGGGACTACGGCACGGCCTGCGCAGAGGGGCGAGAGTACATCGTCCCTTCGCAGGAGATTCAGGCTATTCGCGACGACCTCCGAGCGCTGGCCGACGCGGGCGTCAAGGACGAAGAGCTCAAGTATTTCCGCTATTTCACCCTGGTGCACCTATACAACTCCTGCGTGACCGACGAGGAGCTGAAACTTCACGGCTTCGGGCTCTCCAAGCTGGTCAACTTGTTGTCCATCGGCAACGAGATCGTGCAGCCTGCTCCGGTCACAGTCGCAGATGTCTCCAACCTGCTCTACCGAATCGACATGCGCAACTATGGCTGGCAGGTACCGAACGAGAACGGGGTCGATGCCTGGGAGCACCTGCTGAAAGACCTCCCGCACGGCATCGCGCGGAGCGGGACGAGTTCGCTGAGCGAGCAGACCCAGTCCCGCCTCCCCGTGCTGCCGGCAGACTGGTTCGTGTTCGCTGCGTCAAAACCGCCACTCTATCATGATATATTGAGGATTCCCGCGACCTCGGCTGAGTTCCTTTCCGGGAACGCCAGCTTCGATGGGTTCGGGGTAGACCGGGAAGGCGATCTGGCCAACAGGAAAGTCCATCGTGCAGGCTTCAGTGTCTCGGGCGTGTCGAGCAGCAATCGAATGGTGCAGCGTCACGGCGGTACTGGTGAGGAGAGCCCTTGCTGGATCTCTTACGACTTCGCCTCCAGCGTCGGTGACCAGGATCTTCTGGCGAATCCGCTGACGGAGAACGAGCTCGAAGCTGGTGAGTGCGAGGCCGCTGGCGACTTCCTATTCACCCAAGACGGTGGCGAGATCATTTGTACCCTTCCGAACGGCCTATCCGCATACATGCTGGAGAATGCCGCAGGAGACCGAATCGACGAAGGGCCCCTGTCCATCGTCGCAGACCTCGACGGTGGGCCTGAGGCGCCG
>CAZKWG010000950.1:0-2742 GCA_964556105.1 uncultured Enterobacterales bacterium
ACGGGGGGGCACCTTCGTTGATGAGCGAGACGAGGGCGATCAGGTCGCCCTTGTAGGGCAGGCGGGCGGTGAGTAGCTCGTAGAGGACGACGCCGAGCGAGTACTGGTCGGAGGCGGGGCCGATGCGGGCCGTCTCGCCGTTGATCTGCTCGGGGGGCATGTAGGCGGGGGTACCCATCACGTCGCCCTGCTGCGTCAGGGCGAGGGCGGAGTCGGCGCGGCGGGCGAGGCCGAAGTCCATGATGATCGGCTCGCCCCTGTCGTCGAGCATCACGTTGGCCGGCTTGAGGTCGCGGTGGATGACCCCGCGCGAGTGGGCCTCGGCCAGGGCGAGGGCGGCCTTGCGGACGATCGCCGCGGCGGCTTGCACGCTGATGGGGTCGTCTGGGCGCACCAGCTTCGACAGCGGCTTGCCCTGGATGAAGGCCATCGTGAGGTACGGCGTGCCTTCGATCTCGCCGAGGTCGAAGACGGGGCAGATGTTGGGGTGCGAGAGCAGGGCCGCCGAGCGGGCCTCGGCGAGGAAGCGGGCGCGGATGGAGGCGGCGGCGGGCCCGCTGATGAACGGGATCTTGAGGGCGACGGTGCGGCCGAGCGTTCATGGGTTCTCACGGTGAGCAGAGGGTGGAGGACCCTAGGGCCCTGCACAAGTGTACGGGTATGGCGCGCGCCGAGATACCCCCGCGATGAGCATCCGCCTGATACGCCCGGCGCGCGACGGCGCGCCACGAGATGAGGGCGTGGAGTCGTGCGCGACGACGGGCGGGGACGGCGTCCTGTGAATCCGGGATGGACCTTCAGGGGTCGGCTGCATAGACTGGTCTGCGATGAGAGACACCCGGGATGCCCACTACCTGCACGAGCGGCGAGAGATTGAGCCGCTCGTCTCGCCGCCGATCGACGAGGCGCGTGCGCTCGACTGGCTCCCTGACAAGGAAGAGCTGATCATCGGCGCGGCAGGCGGGTTTTTGGCTAGAGTCGATCCGATCATGGGCACGCGCATCATCGCCGAGGGGCTGGGAGAGCCCGGCGCGCTGGCGGTGAGCCCGGACGGGCAGCGCGTCGCGGTGCTGGTCCGCGGCGTCGGCTTGGATGTTCGCGATCTGGAGACCGGCGCCTGCCTGTACAAGGTGATGGAGCCGCTGCTGGCCGATCTCTGGGTCGGCTTCTGGCAGCAGGGCCTGGCCTTCTCCGGCGAGGGTCTGGACGGGCGGCGCGTGGTGGTCGTGGACCGCTTCGGCGTCGTCCGCGCGCGGGCCAAGCTGCCGGACGGGGCGGTGGTCGGCGTGAGCAAGTCCGGCGGCCTCCTGGTGGGGCGCGTGAGCGACGAGGGCGTGGACGTCGTCCCCCTGGGGCAGCCGCTGACCCGCCGCACGCCCACGCGTCATCGCCTGCGCTTCTCGCCCAACGGCGTGCTCTACGGCATCGCCGAGGGCGGGGTCACGGTCTGGGCCAGCCCGCGCCACCCCTCCACCACCGTCCGCGTCCACGGCGCCACCTGCGCCGCCCTCTCGGCCGTCGGCGGCAAGCTGGCCATCGGCACCCGAAACGGCGGCGTCACGGTCACCGAGGTCATGGCCGACGCGCCCCAGCGCTGCCACCCCGGCCAGACCGAGGGCCACGAGAAGCCCGTGCAGGCCATCGCCTTCTCCCACAAGGGGCGCTGGTTCGCCACCGTGGGCGAGGTCTGCTGGATGTGGGGCTATTAGGGGGAGGGGATGTCCACCCTCCTCCAGCGCGCGACCCTCCTCCACCTCGACCCGCCCCGCGTCGAGCGCGCCGATCTTCGTGTCGCCGCAGGGCGGATCGAGGCGGTCGAACCTCGGCTCGCGCCGCGGCCGGGGGAGGAGGTCCACGACCTGGACGGTCAGTGGCTGATGCCCGGCCTGGTCTGCGCCCACACCCACCTGTACTCGGCCCTGGCCTGCGGGATGCCGCCGCCTGAGGTGGCGCCGACGGGCTTCGTGGACATGCTGGCGAAGGTCTGGTGGCGCATGGACCGGGCCCTCGATCGCGCGAGCGTGGCCGCCTGCGGGCGCGTCGGCGGGCTCGCCGCGCTGCGGGCTGGCGTGACGACCCTGGTGGACCACCACGCCAGCCCGAACTTCATCCTGGGCAGCCTGGAGACGCTCGATGAGGCGCTCGGCGGGCTCGGGCTGCGCCGCCTGCTCTGCTACGAGGTGACCGATCGTGGGGGGCCGGCGCGCGCCGCGGCGGGCATCGAGGCGCACCGCGGCCTGCTCCGCGCGGGCTCGGCGGGCGGGATGCGCGCCGTCCTGGTGGGCGGACACGCCAGCTTCACGCTCTCCGACGAGACCATCCGCGCGATGGTCCAGCTGGCGGACGAGCACGCCGTCGGGCTGCACGTTCATGTGGCCGAGGCCCCCGAGGACGCGGCGCACGGGGGGGAGCCCGTCGTCTCGCGCCTCCAGCGGCTGGGCGTGCTGCGGCCCGGCTCCGTCCTCGCGCACGGGGTCCACCTCGGCTCGGACGCGCTGCGACAGGTGGAGGACGCGGGCGCCTGGCTCACCCACCAGCCGCGATCGAATCAAAACAATTCTGTTGGATATGCGTCCGTCCAGCATTTTGGTGCGAACGTGGCCCTGGGCACCGACGGGATCGGCGCCGACCTCTTCGCTGAGCTTCAGGCGGCGCACTGGCGGAGCCAGGAGGCCCGCACAGGGCTCGGGCCGGAGCGCTGGCCAGCACCGGCAAGGTGTATGACACAAACAACGAGCGATT
>CAZKWG010000951.1:0-2726 GCA_964556105.1 uncultured Enterobacterales bacterium
CGCCTTGCGGTCGCCCGCGAGGCCAGCGAAGCGCGCCAGCCCGAGGAAGAGCTCGCCCTGACGGACCCGGGTGCGCAGCCGCCGGTAGCGGGTGGCGTTGCCGACCTGGCGCTCGAGGACCTTCACGCGCTTGCCGAGCTCGTCGGCCACCTCGCTGACGCGCTCCAGGTTCTGCAAGGTCTCGCCGAGCTTCTCCTCGGCCTCCTTCTTGCGCGCCTTGTAGCGGGAGATGCCGGCGGCCTCTTCGATGAGCGTGCGGCGCTGCTCGGGCCGCGCGTTGACGATCTCGCCGATACGCCCCTGCTCGATGACCGAGTACATCCGATTGGAGATGCCGGTATCCAGGAAGAGGTCGTGGATGTCGCGCAGACGGACGCGCTGCTGGTTCAGATAGTACTCGGAGTGTCCGTCGCGGTAGAGGCGGCGCGAGACCTGAATCTCCGCCATGTGCGCCCACTCTCCGGGGAAGGGCGAGTCACCGGCGTCGAAGGTGATCGACACCTCGGCGAAGCTGGTGGGCGGCCGGTCCACCGAGCCGGCGAAGATCACGTCCTCCATCGAGCGGCCGCGAAGCACGCGCGGAGACTGCTCGCCCAGACACCACAGGACGGCGTCCACGACGTTGGACTTCCCGCAGCCGTTCGGCCCGATGACGCCGCTGACGCCGGCGTCGAAGAGAAACGAGGTCTTGTCGGGAAAGGACTTGAAACCAAGGAGATCCAGCTTGCGAATGCGCATGTCGTGCCGGTCGGCCTCGGGAGGCGGGAGAAGGAGGGGGGAGGCGGGAGAGGGCGGAGGGGCGCCCGCCGGGCGGCGGACGAGCAGCGCGCGCGGAGGGCGCTGCGCCGAGAGATCGGTGGAGGCGCTCCACGGTAACACGGGAGGCCCCTGGGCAGACAGGATGATTCGAGACGGGGGCGTTTGGAGAAAGAGACGGACGCCGCGCGCGTCCGCGACGGGCGCCGCGGCTCAGAGGAGCTGGACGCCGACCGCCAGCGCCAGGATCAGCAGCGGCAGGGCGGTGAGAAAACACCCCGGGCGGGTATGTCTTGCGCTCATGGTTTCTCCCGATATTCATGCAGGAGCTTCATGTACTCCTCGTGGCCGTGGCGGATCATCTCCAGATCCTCCTCCCGCAGGCGGCGAACGACCCGGCCAGGGACGCCCAGAAAGAGGCTCCCGCTGGGGACGCGCCGGCCGACGGGGACGAGGGTGCCGGCGCCGACGATGGACCAGGGCTCGACGACCGCGTTGTCCAGCACGATCGCCCCCATCCCGATGAGCGCGTCGCGCTCGACGCGACAGCCGTGGAGGAGGACGCGGTGCCCGACCGTGACCCGCGGGCCGATCCACACCTCGCTGAGCCCCCCCGTGGCGTGGGCGATGGTCCCGTCCTGGAGATTGGTCTCCTCGCCGATGTGGATGGCGCCCTGGTCGCCGCGCAGGATCACGCCCGGCCAGACGCCGACCCCAGCTTCCAGGGTCACGTCGCCGATGACGACCGCCGACGCATGGACCCAGGCGCGCGCGTCGATGACGGGCTGAAGATCTCGGTAGCGCTCGATCATCGACTCCCGCTATCGCTCCGCGGGCGCGGGAGCCACGTCCGCGATTCCCTGCAATGCTTTCTCCACGTCCGCCGTAGACGGGTGCAGGAGGACAGGATGACGACGACCGCGCTCGTGCCTCAGAAGGATCTCTCGCTGGCCTACGTCCTTTGGTTCGGAGGCTTCCTCGGGCTCTCCGGCCTTCACCGCATGTACATGGGGCGCTGGGCCTCTGGCATCCTCTGGTTCGCGACGGGCGGCCTCTGCCTGGTCGGGCAGGTCATCGACCTGTTCATGATGGCGCGGATGCTGCAGGACTCGAACGAGGGCAAGGCCGGCCTCTAAGGGCGGCTGCGCCGAAAGCGGCGCGCGAAGGCCGCCAGCTCGTCCGGGTGGAAGGCGCAGACATAGGTGGCCATCATCGCCCAGGGGAAGATGCCGATGTGCATCGTGGCGTGAATTCCCACGTGGAACGCCACCCCGACCAGCAGGTAGAGGAGCCGGAAGTCGAGCCGGTTCATCCAGGCGCGCAGGCGACCGGGTCGCAGGCGCGAGTCCCGATACCAGAAGGCGAGCAGCAGGAGCGGCGCGGACCACTCCCAGACCAGGGTGCAGGCCGTCGCGATCTGGGTGAGCGGGTACCAGGGCGCGAGATCCATCGCCGCCGTGTTCGCCACCGCCGGGTCATGCAGCACGATGTAGAGGGCGCTGAAGTCGCCCATGGGGAGCCAGGCCACGCTGACCTTCTGGACCCCGGCGGTGAAGTACATCACCACGAGCTGAAGGATGAGGAGCTGGCGGGCCCAGGACGGTCGCGGCGCGCCGCTCCCCGACCAGCGCCCCGTGCGGATGCGCGCGTCCAGGCTCCAGGCTTCGCCCGCCGGCGAGAGCGCGAGGATGAGGAGCACGTTCCGAATCAGCATGTCGATGCCGCGATCGGCGCCGGGGAGGACCAGGGCGAGCTGCGCGTAGATCAGCACCAGGACGAGCCCGGAGAACCGGCTGAACAGCCCGAACCCGAACATCAGGGTCGCCGCGGTCCACAGCGAGAACGCTCCCCAGGCCGTCGCAGGCGTCTCCGGGAAGACCCGGTAGAGCATCGGGGGCGGCGACGAGGAGAGCGGATCGCCGATGGCCCGCAAATTCTCCGGCCGCTTTGCGCAGGGCTTCGGGAGCGGC
>CAZKWG010000952.1:0-2722 GCA_964556105.1 uncultured Enterobacterales bacterium
GCCGCGGCGACGGACGCGGTGACGGACGCGGACGGGACGACCGCCCCCGCGAGGCCCGCGACGACCGCGGCCGCGGCAACAGCCGGGATGAGCGCCGCGACGGCCGGGGCCGCGACGGCCGGGGCCGCGACGGCCGGGGCCGCGACGACCGCCCCCGCGACGACCGCCCCCGCGACGACCGCCCCCGCGAGGCGCGCGACGACCGCCCCCGCGACGACCGCCGCTGGGACGAGCGCGAGCGCCGCCCCGAGCCCTCCGCGCAGAGCAGCATGGAGCACCACGAGGCGCCCGCTCAGGAGTTCGTGCCCGCCTCCGAGCCGATCTACGCGCCGCCCCCGTCCGCTCCGCTCGAGCCCCTGCCCCCGCAGAGCGCGCCCTCCGCTGAGCAGACCAGCGCGGGTGAGCCCGGTAACGACGGCGTCGTCCCCAAGCGGACCCGCCCTCGCCGTCCGCGGCGCGACGCCGCCGACCAGGAGCCGCTGCCGCCCGTGGCCGATGAGGCCAACGCCGCTCCCGCCGAGGAGGGCGCCGGCGCGCGCCGCAAGAAGAAGACGCGCAAGACCGAAGAGAGCGGCGAGCCCTCCGCCTCCTGAGCGCCTCCTGAGCGCCCTGCCCGGCTCAGGCCGGGTCGGGCGCTCGGAGCTGCTCGACGACGCGCGCGATGGCCTCCACCGCCGCCGCGCCGCAGGACGCGCAGCGGCCGGGTGACCAGCCGTGCTCCAGGTCCGGCGCGTCGGCGTTGTCCTTGAACGGCATCTCCAGGGTGAACGCGCAGGCGTCGAAGCGCTGCGCGATCTGGCTGGTGCACATACCCAGGTTCGCCTGGCCCGGCGCGTCCGCGGGGTAGCCGTGCGCCCGCTGCACGTCGGGGCAGGCCTGCTCGTAGGCGTCGCGAAAGGCGAGGTCCAAGGCGGCGAGGCGCGGCGTCCAGCCGGGGATGCCCTCGGCGCCCGCCAGGAAGACGTAGGGCAGCTCCTCATCGCCGTGGACATCCAGGCAGAGGTCCACCCCGGTCCGGTCCATGGCGTCGCGCACCCAGAGCACCTCCGGGCTGCGCGCCTCGCTCGGGCTCTCCCACTCCCGGTTCAGGTTCGCGCCCGCCGCGTTGCAGCGCAGGTGACCGCGGAAGCTGCCGTCCGGGTTCATGTGGGGCACCAGATAGACGACGGCGCGCTCGAGCAGCCAGCGCGCCCGGGCGTCGTCCGGGTCGAGCATCCGGCCCAGAAAGCCCTCCACCCACCAGGAGGCCATGCTCTCGCCGGGGTGCTGGCGAGCGGTCACCCAGATCGTGCGCCGACCTGGGGCAGGGGTCCCGAGGATGATGTGGTCGAGGTCCCGGCCGTCCACCGTCGCCCCCAGGCGCACGACCCGGGCGCGGGGCGAGCGCTGCGCGCGGGCGAGGAGCTCCGCCAGGCGCTCCAGCGAATAGGGGGCGAAGTAGCTGTACCACACGAGGTCGGCCGAGGGCGTGTCCTGGATCACCAGCTGCCCGTCCACATACGCCGTCGGTACGCGCGTCCAGGTCTGACGGTCCGCCGTCACGCAGGCCCGATAGCCGGGCCAGGCCGAGGGGTAGGAGCACTCCCCCGCGTTGACGATGCGGAAGGTGTAGGGCACGCCCGCCGCGCCGCTGACGCGGAAGTGGAACCACTGCCGGTGCTCCTCGCCCGCGTCCCAGCGGATGGCGAGGCGCACATCGGAGGCGTCCGAAGCGTCGATCACGTCGATGTTGCCGCTGTCGAAGACGGAGGAGAGCTGTAAGGACATCGTTGTAGTCTAGCGTGGAGCAACGCCGGGCGCACGCGAGCGGCCGAGGTCCGGCCTCGCGCCGCGTGGGTTCAGGCCGCTGCAGGTCGATGGAGTTTCCAGCCCTACCGACCCACCACCTGCCGTAGACTGCCGGCACCCCCCCTGGGAGCGCAATCGATGTCCGAGCCTCAACAGGCTGTTCTAAACACCCTTTTCCTCGTCTACCTCATCGCGGTGCTCATCAACGGCGTCATCTCTGGCGTGCTCTATGCGCGCCAGCGCGACGCGTTGACCAGGGCTCAGGTCCTGATCTGGGCGGCGACCTTCGGCGGGCTGGTGGTCCAAGGTCTGGCGGGGCCCGCCCTGCCCACCGTGCTCATCGGCCTCGTCGCCGTGTTCATGATCTCTTACGCCATCGCCAACCTGCTCTCGATCGTCTCCGGCGTCGAGCTGCGGCGGCGCCGCTGCCTGACCCTGCTCGGCGTCGGCATAGGGGTGTCGCTCCTGGCCCTGGCCGCCGAGCTGCCCTTCGCCGTCGTCACGCTGCCCGTGCTGATCGGCGTCGCCTACCCCCTGCTGTCCACGGCAACGGAGATGCTGGTGCGCCATCGCAGCCGGCTGACCACGTCCGAGCTGGGGATGGGCATCGCCAGCGTGATCTATGGGCTCCACATGCTGGACTTCGCCTTGCTGGGCGACAAGCCGGAGTGGGGACCCTTCGGGTTCAGCCTGGGTCTGCTGTCGATCTTCGCGATGTCCATCTTCGCGCCGGCCGTGGTCGTCGAGAAGCTGACCACGGCGACCGCCCGCACCGCCGCCGAGATGGACGCCGCCCGCCGCATCCAGACCCAGCTCCTGCCGCACGAGCCGCGCCTCCCGGGGCTGGAGCTGAGCTGCTACATGATGCCGGCGGACGAGGTCGGCGGCGACTACTACGACATCTACCAGGCCGACGGCCGCTCCTGGATCCTCC
>CAZKWG010000953.1:0-2721 GCA_964556105.1 uncultured Enterobacterales bacterium
TCCCGTGGACGTGGTGCTGACGGACCTCCAGATGCCGGAGATGAATGGCTTCGACCTCCTCGCGTGGCGGCACGAGCATCGGCCGCACGTGCCCGTCTACTCGATGACGGCCTTCCCCGCGGAGGCCACGGAGCGGCTCGCGGTGCTCGGCGACACGGGCGGCGCCTTCCAGCCGAACCTGGGGCAACTAGATTATCTAGCCGGATCCTTCCCCTCCAAGGAGGCCTTTCTGGAGGCGACGAAGGACATGCCGGATCGGGTCAACGCGGGGATCGTGCTGTTGAAGGAGGGCGCGTCCGACGCGCCGTAGCTTGGAACTGCGGGCCCCTCGACGAGGTCCAACCCCCCATGCTCCCTCGCCTCGCGCTGCTCCTGCTCACCGCCTGCGCCGAGGGCCGCTCCTCGCCCGCAGAGCCGCTCCCCACACCGCCCGAGCCGGTCGCCGCCCTCGACCCCTTCGCCGCCTACCTGGCGCGAGACCTCCCCGTCGCCGACGGCTTCAGCGCGCCCACGACCGGGGCCTGGGAGCGCTGCGGGGACGGCTGCTACACCCGCGACCGACCGGCGGGCGTGGTGGCCATCGCCGACGGCGTGGTGCTGCCCTCCACCGACGGCGCGCTGCGCCTGCGCCACCGCTGGCTGGAGAACCACGTCCCGCGCGAGCTGGTCTCGGTCTGGAGCGGGCTCGACGTGGACCTCCCCGCGGGGACCACCGTCCGCCGAGGAGCGCCGCTCGGCCTGAGCGCGAGGGTGCAGCTCAGCCTGGATCCGCCGGAGCCCTCCACCGATCTCTTCCTGGCCGCCCGCCCCTCGCTACCCGTGCCCCAGAACGAGCCCGTCCTGGCGCTGGTCTCGCACGACGCGCTGGAGCTGCGCGTCTACGTCCATGGGGTGGAGCAGGGCCGCTACGCCATCAGCCTGGGCCAGGAGGCGGGGGCGAAGGAACGCCGGGGCGACAACCGCACGCCAAAGGGCATGTACTTCGTCACGCAGCGCTCGCGCGGGCCTTTCGGCGGAGACTACGCCGCGTACTACGGCGGTATCTGGCTGCGCCTGAACTACCCGAACGCCTGGGACGCCGCGCGCGGGGTCGATCAGGGCCTGATCACGACCGCCCAGCAGGTGGACATCTCCCGCGCCTGGCGCGCGCGGCAGACCACCCTCCAGCAGACCCGCCTGGGCAGCGGCATCGGCGTTCACGCCTGGGCGGAGGAGTGGGACGACGCCGGCTCGCGCTACAAGTCCTGGGGCTGTCTCGTGGTGCACGTCGCGGACGCCGAGACGATCTACGCGAGCCTGCCCGAAGGGAGCATGGTGATCCTGTTCTAGCCGACGTGCTAAGGGGAGCCCCCCCAGGGAGCCCCCATGAACATCGCTCACCTCTGCGTGCTGGTCGCCGCCGCGCTGCCCTACCTCTTCGTCGGCTACGCCAAGAGCTCGGCCACCTACCTGAAGACCGGCAACAACGACCCGCGCGCCTATGCCCAGACCATCGAGGGCGGCAAACGCCGCGCCTACAACGCTCACCTGAACGGCTTCGAGGCCTTCCCGGCCTTCGCCGCGGGGGTCATCCTCGCCGAGATGAGCGGCGTGGCACAAGGCACGGTGGATCTGCTGGCCGTCGTCTTCATCGTGGCGCGCGTCCTGCACGGACTGCTCTACATCGCCGACCAGGCGACGGCGCGCTCGGTCGTGTGGTCCGTGGGCATCGGCTGCGTGGTCGCGCTGTTCGGGCTCTCGCTCTGAGGACGGGTTAATGTAGAGAGATGCTCGCTCCAAAGCACGCCCTCTCTCTGTTCACGCTCGCCCTCTCCACCGTCTCGCTGCTCGCCTGCCTGGGCGGCGATGAGCCCGCGCCCGTCGATCCCTTCCCCCAGGCCCCGGTAGAGCCGGCCTCCGACCCGCCCAAGGTGGAGCTGAAGGCCGAGCTGGCGCCTCCCGCGGAGCGGCCGGAGAAGCGGCTCGAGACGACGCCGGTGGGCCAGGCGGACATCCCGGCCGGGCTGGACCTGCAGGGCGAGGTGGTGGGCGGGGCGCGCTTCACCGACAGCGAGGGCGAGAACCTGCTGGTGCTCACCGAGGTGCCCGAGCACGGATCGGGGAAGGACGCCGACATGCGCGGCGCGGAGCTGTATGGTTACCGCCTGGTGCGCACGGGCGGCGCCTGGAAGCAGGCCTGGAAGATCCAGGACTTCGTGCGCGAGTGCCCGAACGACATCACCGCCAGCCACCTGCCGGAGAGCGTGCGCGTCACGGACCTGGACGAGGACGGTCTGGCCGAGACCAGCTTTCAGTACCGGGTCTCCTGTCGCGGCGACGTCTCGCCTGCCGGCCAGAAGCTGATGATGCACGAGGGCACGACGAAGTACGCCCTGCGGGGTCAGGCGCGCATCGAGGCGGGCGGCCAGGCCCAGGGCGGCGAGTACGAGGTCGATCCCGCCTTTGAGCAGGCGCCGCGGGTCTTTCTGGCGCATGCGAAGCGCTTGTGGGCCTCGTACAGCCTGGAGACCTTCTAGGTTTCACAGCCGGGCGGCGCGGACTCGGATACGATCCTCTTTGCCCTGCGCGCATCTCAGCGCGTGAATCTCGTCGCGCGGGCCAGGGTGGATCATGTTCGATTTCCTGTCCCCGCGGAGAGAAGAGACGCCCGAACAGGAGCAGCAGGCCCCGGCCAGCGCGGGCTTCAACCCGCTCTCGCTCGCGGCGGGGCTGGTGAGCCCG
>CAZKWG010000954.1:0-2720 GCA_964556105.1 uncultured Enterobacterales bacterium
GACTGGCTGGCTGCTCGCCGGGACACGTAAGAAATGTGGTCGTGGGACGCCGCGACCTCCAGGCCTCCTTCATCGAGGGGTTCGTGCGCGCGCTCGGTCTCTCCGCGGATGACGCGACCTGCTTCGGTCTGCTCGTCCGCTGCGCGCACCCCCTCTCCAGCGCCGACCGCGTCCAGGCGGCCCGAGACCTGCGCGGCCTGCAGCAGCGCCACGCCCCGCCGCCCACCGTGGCGAAGCGTGGTCGGCCCCGGAAGGCGCGCGCCGCCTCCGTCGAGCGCCCCGCGGTCCCCCAGTACACCGAGTGGTTCCACCCGGTGATCCGCGCCCTGGCCTGCTGTGTGGGCTTCCAGGAGAACCCGACCTGGATCGCCGCCAGCCTGCGGCCGGCGATCTCGCCGCTTCAGGTCTCGGCCCTCATTCGCAACGACGAAGAGCTGCTGAACGGCACCCCGGCCCTGCCGCTGACCGTCCCCTACGGTCGGCCGGAGACGCGGTCCTACCACCGGCAGGCCCTTCGGACGGCGCGCTGGGCGCTGCACAACGCCGAGCGCGAGAGCGGCAAGATGGCGGCGGCGACCACCTCGCTCCTGCCCGAGCAGCTCGCGCGCCTGCAGCAGGAGATCGTGCGCTTCCAGGGCGAGATCGAGGAGATCTTCAGCCGCGCCGCGCAGCCGGGCTATCGCGAGCGCATCCGCAGCGAAGACATGAACCCGGAGCGCTCGGCCACCGTCGAGCTCTGTCATGGCCCGCCCGACGTGGTTTATCAGCTCACGGTGCAGGTCTTCCCGCTCTCCAAGCGCATCTGACCGGTCGGGCGACGGCGCGATAGCCATCGCGGCAGGAGCGCCGATCATGCCGTGGCGCCTGCTCACGGTCCTCTCGCTGGTCACCTTCTCCCTCTGCGCGGCCCAGATCCTGGGACCGCTCGGAGGGATCGCGCACGTCCAGGATGAGCAGGCCTACCTGCTTCAGGCGCGCATCTTCGCCGGTCTGCAGCGGACGCTCGAGCCTCCCGGCGACCTCCTGTTGCGCTGGTCGGAGTTTCAGGAGCTCGAGCCCCGCTGGTACGGCGTCTTCCCGCCCGGCTGGCCGCTGGTCCTCGCGCTCGGGGTGCGCGCGGGTGCGGCCTGGGCGGTGGGCCCTCTCCTGGCCGCCGCCCTGCCCTGGGCCTGCTGGCTGGCCCTGCGTCCCTCGCTGGAGGCGCGGGCGGCCAGCGTGGCGGCGACGCTGGCCGCGCTCTCTCCCGGCCTGCTCCTGCTCGGCGGCTCCTGGATGAGCCACACGCTGGCCCTGCTCTGCGCGACGCTGGCGGTGGCGGGGGTCGAGCGGCGGAGCGCGCTCGCGGGGGGCGCGGGAGGGCTGGCGCTGGGGCTGCTGGCGTGCACCCGCCCCTGGGACGCGGTCCTGGTGGGGGCGCCGCTCGGGGCGCTCGCGCTGGTGCGCACGGCCCGGGGCGAGCGCGGGGCCGCCTGGCTGCTCGCCCTGGTCCTGGGCGGCGCCGGGCCGGTGGGGCTGCTGCTGTGGGACAACCTGCGCCTGACGGGCGAGGCGTGGACCTTCCCGGTCGACGCCTATTTTCGGGACGGCACCGACTGGGGCCAGGCCTTCCGCGAGGGCTGCAACCGCCTCGGCTTCGGCCCGGATCGCGGCTGCGCCTGGTACCTGGAGGAGACGGGCACCGATCTCGCCTGGACCTGGAAGAACATCACCCAGAACGCGACGTTCTTCGACCGGCTCTTCCTGGGCTTCGGCGGCAGCGCGCTCCTGATCGTGGCGGGCCTCCCCGCCCTCTGGCGTCGCGCGCCCGCCCTCGCCATCACCGCCCTGACGGTGCCCCTCGGCTATGGCCTGTACTGGTACCACGGGATCTGCTACGGCGCGCGCTTCTGGTCCTCCGCGCACCTGGCCGCGCTCCCCGCCGCCGCCCTCACGCTGACGGCCCTGGAGCGGCTCCTTCACCTGAGACCCTCCCTGGCGCGCCTCGCCCCGGCCCTCCTGCCGCTCCTCGTCGTCGCCGGCCTCCTGAACACCCTGCCGAGCGCCTGGTCCGAGCTGCGCGATCGCTACTGGTGTGTAGACGCCGGCCTCGACGAGCGCCTCCAGGCCATCGGCATCGACTCCGGCGTCATCCTGCTCCGCGACACCGGCACCTACACCGCCCGCTGGCCCCTCCTCAAGCAGGGGGCCATCACCTGCGACGCCAACCTCAGCCCCGGCACCGGCCTCACGCTGAACGACCCGCTGCACCCCGGCCCGACCCTCTACCTCCGCTGGCCCGGCTTCTCCCAGACCAGCGAGCTCCGCGCCCTCTACCCCGACCGGCCCCTCTACCTCCTCGAGCGGCACCTCCCCTCCGGCGCCGCCCACCTCCTCCCCTACGACGAGACCATGGCCGGCTGGGGCCCACGCCTCCCGATCCCCTAGTAGACCGATTCCTTGTTGCGAGCGCAACAAGCAAGGCGCTCACGCGCCGCGCCACTGCGCGTTGTTGCCGATCGCCCCGATACCGCCAACCGGCCCAGCCCCGACCATCGTCCCGCCACCCCAGCGGGAGTGGGGGGAGCACTTCCGCTCGCCGGTGGCGAGCGGAAGTGCGCTGGGGGCGAACCCACGCAGGGGGGTTCGCCCCCCCAAAAAGGAAGTTTTTGCTCATTCTCGGGCGGCGCCCCGGAATGGGCGGAATACCGGCCTGGCCCCGCAGCGCCAGGGCGGGGGCGTGG
>CAZKWG010000955.1:0-2712 GCA_964556105.1 uncultured Enterobacterales bacterium
GATGGTGGCGAAGAGGCCGACGGCGGTGGCGATGAGCGCGTGCGCGATGTCCGGGCCGACGGTCTGGATGGTGGCCTGGCCGGTGACGCCGATCTTCTGGAAGGCGCGCAGGATGCCCCAGACGGTGCCGAAGAGGCCGATGAAGGGCGCGGTGGAGCCGGTGGTGGCCAGGAAGGTGGTCATCCGCTCCAGGTTGGTGCGCTCGACGGTCGAGGCGCGGCGCAGGGCGCGGGTGAGGTTGTCCAGGTCCCCCTCGTCCATGGCGGAGCTCGGGTTGCTCTCGTGCTGCGTGGTGAGCTTGGCCAGCTCGATGTAGGCGGCCTTGAAGACCTCGGCCAGCGGGCTCGGCTGGTAGCGCTCGGCCTGCTCATAGACCTGGTCCAGCCGCTTGCTGCGCCAGAAGAAGTCCAGGAAGGCCGTGGACTGACGCATGGCCTTCTGGGTGACCGTGTACTTGTTGAAGATGATCACCCAGCAGGCGATGGACATGCCGAGCAGCGACAGCAGCACGAGCTGCACGACGATGTCGGCGTCCAGCAGGAGCGAGAGGATCCCGTCGTCGGCCTTGGGCTGCACCTGCCCGATGGCGGCAAGGTAGACCTGCATCACATCCGTCATCGACGCTCCTCGGATCTCGACCGCTGCGAGATCTCTGCACCCATGTCTTGTCACGTCAAGAGACGGGCGTCAAGGGCGTTGAACGGCCCCGGAGCGGATGTTCGCGATCAGGCCCTGCTGGCGCCCGCCCGGTCACCCTGCCAGTCGGCCATCCCGTTGATCACCGAGTAGATCTCGGTGCCGCCGATGCTGGTCATGAACTCGGCCGCCGCCTGCGAGCGACCGCCCGCCTGACAGACGAAGATGATGTGGCTGGTCTGGTTGAGCTCCTGGTAGCGGTGCGGCAGCTCGTCCACGACCAGGTTCTTCGCCAGCGGGCTGTGATCGGGGTCGAACTCCGAGAACGTGCGGACGTCCACCAGGATGTACGGCGAGTCCTTGGCCTTCAGCAGCGCCTCGGCCTTCTTCGAGTCGATGTGCTTGACGACGGCCGCCTTCTGACCCGGGTTGCGCACGCCCTCGACCGCCACCTTCTCCTGCGCCGCCGGCACGTCCTTGCCCTCGAGGCGCGCCGCCACGGCGAGCACCTCGGCCGGGTCCACCATGCCGCGCCCGGCGTAGGCCACCTTGCCCTGCTTGTCGATCATCACGACGTTCGGCTTGCAGACCGGGCGCACGCGCCCCGAGGCGAAGAAGCCGCGCGCGTCGATGGCGAGCGGATCGTAGAGCAGGAAGAACTCCAGCCCGAGCTGACCACGGTACTCGCGCAGCTTGTCCGTGCGCGAGGTGTTCACGCCGAAGATCGCGGTCTCGACGTCCTCGAAGCTCTGGCGCAGGCCCTGCCAGCGCTTCAGCCAGGCGTCCGTGGCGTCGTCGCGCAGCGAGCCGAAGAAGACCAGGACCACGTTGGCGCGCTCTTTGAAGTCGCCGATCTTGATCCAGGTCCCCTCGTCCGCGGTCAGGGAGAGGCGAGGGGAGGGGGCGCCGACCTCGAGGACGGGCCAGCGAGCGATCTGGGAGATTCGGGTCACGAGCGACGACATGATGGGTCCTCTCGAGGAACAGGCAGTCTAGCCGTCTGGCGGCCCGTGGTCCACCCTCAGATCAGCGAGAGCGCACCTCGACGGCGTCCTCGACCGGCCCCTCCAGCAGCGGGACGCCGTCCCAGGCGCGCTGAAAGATGGGGAGCATGCGCGAAGCCTGCTCGCGTACGCGCTTGCGGCCGTCGCGCGCGCCGAGGGCCGCGCCCATCCCCGGCAGCACCTTCAACCAGCGTCTCCCGAGGGTGACGATCACGCTGCGCCCGGCCCAGCGCGCCAGCTCGGGGATGGAGCGCTCGGCGTCGGGCAGGGCGTCGCGGATCAGCGAGGGCAGGGCGCGCAGGCGCAGGTCGATGGCCCCCTGGCGCGGGAGCTCCAGCTCGAAGGCGGCGGCGACGGCGCGCCAGAGGATGAGGCGGCCCCGGTCGGTGTCCGTGTCGATCCCGTAGAGCACGGCGAGGCGCTGGCCCAGGCGCAGGGTCTGGGTCAGGGCGGCGGCCACCTCGGGCGGCATCCCGAAGGCGCCCACGAAGCCCGCGACCGCGCCTCCCGCCGCCGCGCTGAGCGCCGCGCGCTTGATGATCACCTCCGCGGCGGCGTCGAGCTCGCTGTTGTCGGGCGTGCGCCCCGTGAGCGGATCGTAGAAAGGGAGGCCGAGCTCGGACAGCTCTGCGCGGATCGTCGCCGTGCTGAGCCCGATCGCGGCGTACATCCGCGGCAGGAGCTCATCGTCCAGCCGATGGCCGACCTCGTCGAGCAGGTTTTCCCAGACGGAGCGCATCCCTGTTGTATATCCGACCCGAGAGGGCAGAGTGCGCAGGCGTGTCCTGGTCACCGGAGGCGCGGGCTTCATCGGCGCGGCGACAGCCAGGATGCTGCTCGCCAGCGGCGTCGAGGTGCGCGTCCTGGACGACCTCTCCACCGGCAGCCGCGCGGCGCTCCCGCCCGGCGCGCAGCTCCTCGAGGCGGATCTTCGCGCCCCGGGCGCCCTCGAGGAGGCCATGGAGGAGGTGGACGCCGTGCTCCACCTCGCCGGTCGGTCGGGGGTGGAGCGCTGCGCGGCCGATCCGGAGGGCGCCTGGGACGTCAACGTGGCCGGGACGGCCCTGCTCCT
>CAZKWG010000956.1:0-2710 GCA_964556105.1 uncultured Enterobacterales bacterium
CAGGGTCCAGCCGGAGGGGAGGGCGTCGGTGAGGGCGGATCGGGCGTCGTCCATCGGGGATCTCCAGATCTGGAGATAGCCCGGTCGGAGGAGGCGCGCCGCGGTCGGCGCTCCGGGGCGCCGCACGTTAGAAGCTCCCGATGCCCTATCCGATCCACTACGGGCCCGGGACCGGGCCGGACGACTTCGCGTCGCTCCGGGAGCTCGGCCACTTCTATGTGGACAAGTCCTTGTTCATCGCCGAGCTGCTGCGCCAGCCGGATCAGGTGCTGCTCCTGCCGCGTCCGCGTCGCTTCGGCAAGAGCCTGAACCTGAGCATGCTCCGGTGCTGGCTGGAGCGCACGGACGAGGATCGCAGCCTGCTCTTCGATGATCTGGCGATAAGCCGCGAGCCACCTGAGGTTCAGCGCCATCGCGGGCGCTACCCCGTGATCTGGTTGACGCTGAAGGAGGCGCGCTGTCTGACCTGGGAGCAGACCCTGGGCGGGCTGCGCGGGATCGTCCAGCGGGCGGCGCGGCCCCATCAGGCCCTGCTCCACAGCCCACACCTCGCCCAGGCCGAGCGGGCCGAGCTGCAGCGGCTGCTCGACCTCAGCGCCAGCCTCGAGGAGCTGCAGCGCGCCCTGCTCAGCCTCTCCCACTGGCTGTGGCGTCATCACGGCGAGAAGGCGGTGATCCTCCTCGACGAGTACGACGCGCCCATCGAGTCGGGCTTCACGTATGGCTTCTATGACGAGATCATCGGCTTCCTGAGGGTCTTTCTGGGGAGCGCGTTCAAGGCCAACTCGGCCCTCTACCGCGGCGTGCTGACCGGCGTGCGGCGGGTGAGCGAGGAGTCCCTCTTCAGCGGGCTGAACAACGTCCGGGTCTGCTCCTTGATGGAGCCGGCCTTCGGCGACGCCTTCGGCTTCACCGAGGCCGAGGTGGTGCAGATCCTCGCCGCCGCTGGGCGGCCTCAGGATCTCCAGGGTGTGCGGGACTGGTATAACGGATACCTGTTTGGCGGCGTGACCATCTACAACCCCTGGTCTTTGTTGTGCTACGCCAGAGATGGCACCTTCAAGCCCTACTGGGTCAACACCAGCTCCGACGAGCTGCTCCAGCGGCTGATCCCGGGCAACGTCGAGGGCCTCCGCGGCGCCTTCCAGACGCTGATGGACGGCGGCACCCTCGAGGTCGAGGTGGACGAGCACGTCGTCCTGCGCGACCTGGAGCGGAACCCGGGCGCGCTGTGGAGCTTCCTGCTCACGGCCGGCTACCTGAAGGCGGTGGCCGTCGCCTGGACGGACACCCTGCCGCGCGTGACGGTGGCCATCCCCAACCGGGAGGTGGGCGGCGTCTGGAGGCGGCAATTCCAGGTCTGGCTGGAGCTGGGCCTGGGCGGCACCCAGAGCGTGAACGAGCTGCTCTCCGCGGTGCTGGCGGGCGACGCGCTCACCACCCAGCGCCACCTGGGCGATCTGGTGCGCACGGTGCTCTCCTACCACGACACCGCCGCCGGACCTCCCTGGGTGCCTGAGCGTGTGTACCAGGCGTTCGTGTTGGGGATGCTGGTCTGGCTGGACCCCACGCATCGGGTGCGCTCCAACCGCGAGAGCGGCTACGGCCGCGCCGACGTGCTGGTCGTCCCCCGCCAGCCCGGTCGCGCGGGCGCCGTGCTGGAGTTCAAGCGCCTGCTGACCGACGAGGACGAGCAGGTGGAGCAGGCCATCGCGGCGGCGCGCGAACAGATCCACGCCCGCGCCTACCGCGCTGAGCTCGACGCCGCCGGCGCGAGCCCGGTGGTAGAGCTGGTGGTGGTCTTCGACGGGAAGAAGGTCTGGGTGAGGGGAGGCGTCGTCTGACCAGCCTGTCTGACCAGCGGGCCCTACCCCACCTTGCCCGTCGGATCGAAGACCAGCTTGTGGTTCGCGCTCACGGCCTTGAGGATGTCGAAGCGGGTGATCGCGCCGACCAGCCGCCCGTCGTCCACCACGGGCAGGCGGCGGAAGCTGTGGTTCAGGAAGAGTCCGGCCACGTAGTAGATGTTCATGCGCGAGGGGATGGAGATCACCTTCTTGCACATAAACGCGTCCACCTTGCCGCTGGGGCGGTCGTTGTCCGAGCCCAGCGCCAGGACCATCAGGCAGTCCTTCTCCGTGAGCATCCCGACCAGCGCGCCGTCGGCGTTGACGACGGGGGCGCCGGTGACGTGATGCTCGATGAGGAAGTCGATCGCCTCGAGGATGGGCGTCTCGGGGGAGAGGGTGGGCACGTTCGTGTCCATGTACTCGCGCACGGAAGGCAGGCGGCTCATCGCGGTTGCACCTCGGTCGGAACCATAGCCGAGTTCGCGGCCCCGCGCCTGGGCCGCCAAGAAGACTTCGTCTGAGGCCATTTCTTCACAGAGCCCCTGGCGCAAGCGTGACAAATCGAGATACTTGGCTCACCTCGTCCCTCGGAGCCGCCCGTGATCCGGAGCTTCTCTTGACCGCCGCCTGGTGGAGCATCCTCGGCTTCCTCGTCGTCGCCGTCACGGTGGTCGCGGGCATGCTCATCGGGGCGGCCCTGCTCCGGGTGCGCGCCCGGCACGTCCCGCCGACCCGCGCCCTGACCTATGAGTGCGGCGAGGAGCCCGACGGGCTGGCCTGGGTGCGCTTCCACCCGCGCTATTACGTGGTGGCCCTGGTCTTCGTCGTCTTCGACGTCGAGACCGCCTTCCTCTTGCCCT
>CAZKWG010000957.1:0-2701 GCA_964556105.1 uncultured Enterobacterales bacterium
GGCGGGCCTCGTCGCAGACGCCTTCGGGCTGAGCGCGGCGCTCTGGGCGGTCGCGGCCCTGACGGCAGGCTCGGGACTGGTGGTGATCGTGCGGATGCGAGAGACCCTGGCCTCAAAGGCAACGAAGGAGGGAGCATGATCCGAGAGATCTCCCGCGCCGAGCTGGGCGCCCGACTGGCGGCAGGTGAGCCCGTGCTCGTGGTGGATGTGCGCTCGGCGGAGGAGTTCGCCGCGGGCCACGTCGAGGGCGCGATCCACGTCCCGGTCGCCGAGATCGAGGCGGACCCTACGTGCATCGCCCGCGATCACCTGATCGTGACGGTCTGCGGCAAGGGCGGCGGGCGCTCCGAGGGCGCGGCCCGACGGCTGGCGGAGTCCGGTACCGCGGAGGTAGGTTTTCTCGAAGGCGGCACGCTGGGCTGGCTGGCGGACGCCGAGAAGTAAGGGGGGAGTCATGGCAAAGAACCTGTTCATCCTGAACGACGGGCCTTACGGAACAGAGCGCAGCTACAACGCGCTGCGGCTCGCGGGCGCGCTCTCGAAGCGCGAGGGGGAGGAGGTGCGCCTCTTCCTGATGGGCGACGCCGCCTCCTGCGCGCGCGGCGGGCAGAAGGTCCCGAGCGGCTACTACAACGTAGAGTTGATGCTGAGCGCCGTGGCGCGCCACGGCGGCCTGATCGGCGTCTGCGGCACCTGTATGGACGCCCGAGGTCTGAGCGACGAGCAGCTCACCGCGGCGGCGAAGCGCAGCACGCTCGACGAGCTGACGAGCTGGACGCAGTGGGCGGACAAGGTGCTGGTGTTCTGAGCACCGACGTTCCGGGCGGTGCCTTCCTCGCCGTGACCGGCACGAAGGCCGGATAGACGACTCAGCTCAACACGCCCCGACCGGAGCGACCATGCGATCCATCCCAATCCTCCTCACCCTCCTCGCCTGTCAGGTCGAGGCTCCTCCCCCCGCCCCACCACCACCGAGCGCCTGGGTCGAGGCCGCCGCGATGGACCCGCGCACGCCCGTTCCGCTCACGCCGCGCATGGCCGAGCACCAGAAGCAGAACATGCGCGACCACCTGCGCGCGGTTCAGGAGATCGTGACCGGGCTCGGCACCAGCGACTGGCCCGCGGTCGAGGCCGCCGCTGCCCGGCTGGGATCTTCGCCCCAGAGTGCCATGATGTGCGAGCACATGGGCGCGGGCGCGGAGGGCTTCACCGAGCGTGGGCTCGCCTTCCACACGACCGCCGACGGCCTGGGGCTGGCGGCGGCGGCCCAGGATCGCGAGGCCGTGCTGAGCGCGCTCTCGGCGACGCTCGGTGCGTGTACGTCCTGCCACGAGTCCTACCGGCAGGAGGTGGTGAGCGAGTCGGACTACCAGGCGAAGACCGGCCAGGCGCCGCACGGGGCGCCTTGATGTCCTGGGACCGCCCGAGCGCCAGCCTGCTGGACGCCATCGGTCACACGCCGCTCGTGCCGCTCCTACGGATCGGCGCCGGCCTGCCCGTGCCCGTGCTCGTGAAGTGCGAGCACCTGAACCCTGGCGGCTCGGTGAAAGACCGGCTCGCGCTGGCTATCGTCGACGACGCCGAGGCGCGCGGGATCCTGCGACCGGGCCTGACGCTGATCGAGGCGACGGCCGGCAACACCGGGGTTGGCTTCGCGCTGGTGGCCGCCGCGCGCGGCTACGGGCTCGTGTGCGTGATGCCCGAGAAGATGTCAGTGGACAAGCGTCTGTCGCTCGCCATGCTCGGGGCGGAGGTCGTGATCACGCCCAACGCGCCGCCGTCCGACCCTCGCAACTTCCGCAACGTGGCCGCCCAGATGGCCCAGGACAACGGCTGGTTTCTCGCCGACCAGTTCAACAACCCGGCCAACGTGCGCGTTCACGAGCAGACGACAGGCGCCGAGATCCTGGCGCAGACCGGCGGGCGGGTCGGCGCCTTCGTCGCGGGCGCCGGAACCGGGGGCACGATCTCGGGCGTCGGCCGCCGGCTGAAGGCGGCCCTTCCCGGCGTGCGCGTGGTGCTGGCCGACCCCGTGGGCTCGGCGCTGGCAGACTGGGTCGAGACCGGTACGCTTGGACCCGACGGAGCCTACGCGGTCGAGGGCATCGGCGCGAGCGAAGCGCCCGCGAACCTGCATCGGGAGGTCATCGACGCCGCCGAGCGCGTCAGCGACGCCGAGAGCTTCGCCATGGTCCGGCGCCTGGTCCGGGAGGAGGGCCTGCTGGTCGGTGGATCCTCGGGGACCAACGTGGTCGCCGCGCTGCGCGTGGCCGCGCGCGGCGGGCTGGACGGCCCGGTGGTCACCGTGCTGGCCGATGGCTGGGACCGCTACCGCGCGAAGCCATGGATGCAGGAGATCTTCTCACGGACTTGAGCGTGGGTCTTGTCGGTAAGTAAATACTTGCTTACCTCCAATCCATGAGCCAGGCACGCCAACCCACTCCCCGACGCCTCCAGATCGCCGACGCCGCCTTGGGCGTCATCGCCGAGCAGGGCCTCGGCCGCTTCACCACCGCCGCCATCGCTGCCGAGATCGGGGTGACGGACGGCTCGCTGTTCCGGCACTTCGCCAGCAAGGAGGAGATCGTGCTCGCCGCGCTGGACCGCGCCGAGGAGCGGCTCTTCGAGGGCTTCCCGCCAGACGACGCCCGATATAGATTTTCTTTTTGCTTTTCCGTCAAATCGAAATCTGTTGTGCTGA
>CAZKWG010000958.1:0-2673 GCA_964556105.1 uncultured Enterobacterales bacterium
ACAGCCCCCGAGGTCTTCAATCCTCCAGCCCGTAGACCTCCGGCTCCCCGATGCCGCCCAGCGGCGCGACCTTCCTCATCCCGGGTCGTGGGCCGGTCGAGGTGGTCCGGCAATGGACCTCCTGGCGAGGCGCCTGCTATGCTTCACCGGTTATTTGAGGCCCCATGACCGCGGTAGCCGCACTCTCCGACCTTCTGGCTTCGCTCCTCTCGGAGGCGGAGCTGCGGCGCCTGTTCGCGGACCACGGGCTGGGGGACGATCTCCCTGGTGCCGGCGTCACACACGCGGAGCTGTGCCATCAGGCCGCGGCGCTGGTGCTTCGCCGAGGTCTGGCGGATCAGGCGTTCTTCCAGCGCCTCGCCGACCGCGCGGGGGCCGGGTTCCCGCGGGTCGTGGAGGTCGCGGCCCAGCTCGGCGTGAGCGGCCTGCGCGCGCCACCGCCGCGCCCCGTTCCCTCAGACCCGGGCTCGGCCCCGGCAGCGCCGACACCGCTCCGCGCCACGCTCCGCATCCGACCGCGCCGCCTGCTCCCGGCGGTCACCGCGGTCGCGCTCGTCCTGGGCCTGATCACCTACGTCTGGTGGCGCCGCGCCCCGCCCTGCGCCACGCTGGACGAGACCTTGACCAACGCCGGCTTCACGCTCAACCCCGGGCTGAGCGCCCGCATGATGCCCGGCACGGTCCTGCGCGTGTGCGAGCCCGGGGCGTCGGGCCCCGCGCGCCTGAAGGCCCCGGTGGTCTGGGCGACCGCCGCCGACTGCTTCGCGGGCCTGGTCGTCCAGGAGGCCAACTGGGAGATCCCCCAGCACACCTGCGGGTCGGGGATGGAGCTGGGCCTGGAGGCCACCGACCTCACGAGCTGGTTGCCCGGCCTCTCGGCCCACGCCAGCGCGCTGCGGGACGCCAGTCTGGAGCTGATCGCGCCCCGCATCGTCAGCCTGCCGGAGATGACGTTGGGGTCCGGCTTCAGCCCAGAGTGCGCCTCGAAGCTGGCCGCGAGCCTCACGCCGCCCGTCCAGGCGAGCTGGTTTCAGGTGGTCCGCGAGGCCATCGTGCTCGACGGGCTCACGCTGCGCGTCTACTGGAAGGGCGGGCTGGACGCCAGCGCGCGCCTGGCCGCCGAGGAGGGGGCCGTGGGGAGCGCGAAGGCCAGCGGGCTCGAGCTCAAGGCCGCCACGCGCTCCGAGGACGAGACGATCTGGGAGGCCGAGGGGCCGCTGGTGCTCGGCTGGCGGGGGGCGACGGCGCGCCCGAATCTGGCGGGCGGCGCGGTGGGGCCGAGTGAGGCGGGAGGGTGTCTATGAGGCGGCGCTGGATGCTGGGCAGCCTGGCGCTGTGCGCGGCGTTGCTCCCTTGGGCGTTGGGCGTAGGCCCAGCCAGCTCCGCGGCAGTGGGAAAGCGGGTGGCCCTGGTCATCGGCAATGCCAACTACCAGCACGCGCCCCCCTTGAAGGCCCCCGTCGCGGACGCGAAGCGCTGGGTGGCCGCCTTGAAGGGGGCGGGCTTCGAGGTCGAGTCCTGTCTGGACTGCACCCGGCAGCAGATGGTGGACCACGCTCAGCGCCTGGAGCAGCGGATCGCGAAGGGCGACGAGGCGCTCTTCTACTACTCG
Organism: uncultured Enterobacterales bacterium; assembly: GCA_964556105.1. Classification (GTDB taxonomy): domain Bacteria; phylum Myxococcota_A; class UBA796; order UBA796; family CAZKWG01; genus CAZKWG01. Next base: position 1,613 of record CAZKWG010000958.1, read on the forward strand.
GGGCACGGGGCCGAGAGAGACGGCGTCAACCTCCTGTTCCCGGTAGACTTCGACAACCCTGCGGGAGGGGGCAGCGCCCAGCAGCAGGCGGTCCATCTGGCGTACATGGTCGAGCGCATGGCAAGCGCCAGGATCAGGGTGGTTGTACTGGACGCCTGTCGGAACTGGCCCTTCGATGATGGCGTGAAGGCGCTGGGGCGCCCGCTCTTCGTCGCCGAGCAGACCAGCGCAGCGGGGACGCTCATGGCCTACGCGACGAGGTTCGGTGCTTATGCAGTGGACACGTCGAGCGGCTCTCCCTACAGCGACGAGGTGCTGCGCCTGGCCTTCCAGCCGGGCAAGCCCCTGCTCCTCGCCCTGACTGAGGCCGCTGAGAAGGTTCAGGACCGGACTGGCGGCGTTCAGGTGCCCTGGATCTCGGGTAGCCTCGCGGGTGGCGCCTACGTGCTGGTCCCTGAGGCGTCCGCTGAGTCCGCTTGGGGCGCGGTGGCGGCCATGCCCGACGGCCCCGCGAAGAAGGAGGCCGCCAAGGGCTTTGTCGCCAAGTACGGCCAGTCTGACTCACCGCTGGTCGATGTGGCGTGGGAGTTGCTGGAGCAGGGCGGGGGTGCAGCGACATCATCCCCGCCGCTAGGCAAGCTGGGCGATCCCCCTGCAGGCGGTCCGACGGGTCAGAGCTACGTGGCCCGGAAGGGGACGGCTGGGGAGATGAGCTTCATTGGGCTATCCGAAGGGGTGTTCGACATGGGGAGCCCTGAGGGGGTTGGTTCCGGCGACGAGCACCCCCAGCGTCGGGTTCGGGTGTCGGCCTTCGCGATGGGGCAGAGCGAGGTGGTACAGGCGCAGTGGGCGGCTGTGGTGCAGGCGGCGCAGAAGGTGAAGGACGCGGACGCTGCGGGGTTGAAGGCGGATCCATCGTATTTCAAGGGGGCGCAGCGCCCAGTCGAGCAGGTGAGCTGGTGCGACACGGCGCGCTTTGCCAACGCGCTGTCGCGGCTGGAGCGGAAGCGCCCCGCGTACACGGTGGGGTCGGACTGCGAGCAGGGAGGCGAGGTGACCTG
>CAZKWG010000959.1:0-2673 GCA_964556105.1 uncultured Enterobacterales bacterium
GGGATCTCCAGGGAGAAGCGCCCGTCTCCCAGCGCAGTGGGCGTGATCAGCTCGTCGGGGCTGCGCGACATCGTTCCTCCGGGGAGGGGGGTTATAGCCCGGTGGGGAGGCGGTCGTCAGGCGCGGCGCGGCTGCGATGATTCGCTCTCAGGACACCCTGGTCGGAGACGCCCTCTTCACCTCCCTCCTCCACCGCGCCTTCACCGGCGCGCTGACAGAAACCTGTCAACTCTCCACCCTCCCCGCGCCGGCGCGTCCCCGCTGACGAATAATCGCGCTCTCGGAGGTGCTCCATGCGGTCCGTCCTGCTGCTCGCGCTCCTCGGCTGTCGCGACGACGCCAGGCCGGGCGGCTCGGATCCGCGGGAGCAGGACAGCGCCGCGCCAGGCCCGGGCGCCGACACGGACCCGCAGACCGGCCCCGGTGAGCTGACCGGCGAGGGCGCGCTCCAGGGGCGCGTGGTGGACCTGGACGGAGGCCCCATCGCCGGAGCGCTGGTCCAGGCCGACGGCCTGAGCGCCACCACCGACGCGCTCGGCTGGTTCTACCTGGACGTGGTCCCGGCGTCGGAGGCCGTGATCGTGCGCGCGAGCGCCGAGGGCTGGAGCACGAGCAGCGCCCGCGTGCCGGTGCACGACAACGAGTGGTCGTACGCGATGCTGCGGCTGCTGCCGGCCCAGACCCTGCGCTGGGATCCCGAGGAAGGACGCCAGCTCTCCACAGAGGACGGGGTCGAGATCCTCTTCCCCGAGGCTGGGCTGGTGGATCAGGAGGGCGTGTCGGTGAGCGGCCCCGCGCAGGTCACGGTGTCCCTGCTCGACGTGCGCGAGGGCCTGCGCGCGGCGCCCGGCGGGCTGCGCGCCAGCACCGCGGCGGGCGAGGTGTCGCTTCGCTCGGGCGGGATGGTCGAGGTGCGCCTCACCGACGACGCCGGCGGCCCGCTCCAGCTCGCCGGGCCCGCGGTGCACTCCTTCCCCATTCCGGACGAGGTCGATCCCGAGGGCCTCGGCACCTGGGGCTTCGACGAGAGCCTGGGCCTGTGGGTGGCCGGGGAGGGCGGCCAGATCGCCGATGGCCGCTTCACCACGGAGGTGCCCCACTTCTCGTGGTGGAACGCCGACGAGGTCATCGATCCCCAACAGTGCATCGTGGGTCAGCTCCTCAAGCCGGACGGCTCGCCGCTCGCCGAGGTGGAGCTGGAGGGCTTCGACCACGACGACTTCATCCTGAAGTCGGTGCGCACCGACGACGAGGGGCGCTACCAGCTCGACGTCCAGCCCGGGACGACGGTCACGATCTCCCTGGCCTTTGGCGCCTGGGCCTGGGAGGGCACCACCGCGACGGCGCCGAGGCCCCCCGCGGTCGACATCCCCGAGGACTGCCTGGACCTGGGGGCGGCCACGGTCGTCTCGCTGGACAAAGACCAGGACGGCTATCTGGACCTGCTCAGCGGTGGCAACGACTGCGACGACACCGACGACGAGGTCCACCCGCGCCAGCGAGAGCGCTGGTACGACGGCATCGACCAGGACTGTGACGGAAACGACGGCGACCAGGACGGGGACGGCGCGCTGCTGGTCGGTTACATTGGATCCTATACAACCGGCTACGTCACGGGCGACTGTGACGACACGGACGCCACCATCCACCCCGACGCCGAGGAGATCTGCGACGGCGTGGACATCAACTGCTCGGGTGACGAGTCCGACGCGGTCGACGCGACGGACTATTACCAGGACCAGGACGGGGACGGATACGGACAGACCGAGGCCTGGGTCCGCGCCTGCGAGGCCCCGGACGGATACGCCCTCGAGCGCGGCGACTGCGTAGACACCGGCGAGGACGCGGCGAGCATCTACCCCACCGCCGAGGTGTCCTGCTCCACCGCAGACCTCAACTGTGACGGCGTGGCCGATCAGGAGGACGTGGACGGCGACGGCGCGCTCGGCTGCGAGGGCGACTGCGACGACACGAACGCCGCCGTGTACCCGTCGGCCTCAGACGTCTGCGATGGGCTGGACAACGACTGCGACGGCGCCACCGACAACGACCCCACGACCCATGTGACCAGCTACCCCGATCGGGACGGGGACGGCTACGGCGACGACGGCGGCGCCAGCACGGGCTGCGAGACGCCCGAGGGCTTCGTCAGCGCCGGGGGAGACTGCGATGACGCCGACGACGCGCGCTGGGCCGGCGCAGCGGAGGTCTGCGATGACGGGCGCGTCAACGACTGCGAGAGCGACGAGGCCACGGCCACCGAGGCCTGCGACTGGGACAGCGACCAGGACCTGGACACCGTCGGCGTGGCGATGAGCGGCGAGGACGCGTACTTCTACGCGGGCGGCGCCGTGGCTGGCGCCGGCGACGTGGACGGCGACGGCGCGCCCGATCTGCTGGTGGGGGACACCCGCTTCGATCTGGACCACGGCTGGGAGGGCGCGGCCTACCTGGTGCTCGACCCGCCCAGCGCCAGCGGGTCGCTCGGCGATCTCGCCTGGGCGAGGCTGGTGGGAGACCGCGCCTCAGCGTACGTGGGCTCGTCCGTCTCCAGCGCTGGAGACCAGGACGGCGACGGGCTCGGCGACCTGATCGTGGGGGCATCCAACCTCTCGGCGGGGGCGTCGCAAGGCGGCGGCGCCTTCGTCGTCTACGGCCTGCCGGTCGGCACCG
>CAZKWG010000960.1:0-2665 GCA_964556105.1 uncultured Enterobacterales bacterium
ACCGCGCGCGCCAGCTCGATCAGCAGGTGGTCGAGCTCCAGCGGCGGGTCGCCGAGCTGGAGCAGGAGAACGCCGAGCTGCGTGACCAGAACGAGATGTTCACACAGGACCTCCTCCGGCGCGCCGAAGAGGTGCTCTCCCCGCGGCGCGGCGACGACTGATCGTCCGCACCTATGGCGTCATCGGCCCCCGCCCGGACCTCCGAGCGGGGGCTTCCTACGTCGACCTGTGGATCGCCCGCCACGCCAACCGGCCTCGTCCCACGAGGTGCCCTGGCCTGCTCCTCCATCAAGAAAACAGGCGCCGCTGCCCGTCCTCCTCGGCCACCCCCTCGTCCCGCACCACGCGCGCGCCGTGCTCCACCGGCTCCGTGCGTCGGTGGGCCTCCACCCGCGACAGCGCGTCCTGGCTCGACGCCGTGAGCCGGCGCAACAGCCAGCGCCTCCGCCACCAGGCTACCATCTGCGCTGTTCGGGCGTCGGGGTCGTCCTTGGGGACGATGTACTGGGGCGGCTCCTTCCCGATGAGCGCGCCCTTGAGGTTGTTGACCAGCGACACGGCGTAGACGCGCTTGGGGGCGCCGTGCTTGAGGAGCAGCTCTGCGGGCAGGCCGAGCAGGTCCAGGCCCTGGCGGACCTTGCGCAGCCGGGGGCTCTGGCCCTCGCCGAAGATGCTGTTCACCTGCCGTCCGTCCGTGGCGTTGTTCATGGCCCGCTCGAAGGCGCCCAGCGTGGTGTCGCTGATGTGCGCCGTGCCGAAGCCAATGGAGAGGCCGACGGAGTGGTACTCGACGTGCTGACCTGTGGCGCCCCCCGCCTCCGAGGCGGCCATGCGGAGCCGGTTGTACTGGGCTGCCAGCGAGTGGTACAGGCTGGTGGTGGTGAGCAGGACGAGGTCGGCGCCGCGCACGATGGGCCGACCGGCCATCGACGAGGCGATGACGCTCGGGGTGCCCTTGTACCGCTGTGCGTAGGCCGCCTGCGCCGCTGGGCTGGCCAGGAGGGTCGCGACGAGCTTGCCGCCGAGCACCTCGTTGTAGGGTGCGACGGCGCCGCAGACGCCGATGTCGGCGATGGAGATCCCCATGCGGACCGCTTTGGCACGCCGGGCCACAAGCCGCACCGCATGGCGACCCTCCGGGTCGGCGAGCAGGGCGCGCAGACCCGCCTCGTCCGGCTTCGGGCCCAGGTGACGGCTCAGCGCGCGTTGGGCGCGGAGCTGATCAGCCAGCAGCAGCGCCCGTTTGCTGCGGAACAGGTCGCTCTCGGCGCGCTCCCTCCAGCCCTCGTCGTTGACGAGGGCGTCTTCGGACTCCCCCTTCATCTTCTGGGCGTCCGCGAAGCGCTTGTGGCGGTCGCGCGCGACGCGACCCTCAGCGCGCAGGGCCGAGATCGCGGCGTCCGAGGGCCGCTGGAGATCGGCCGGCGTGAGCAAGCCGTCGCGGAGCAGGTCGTCCAGCCAGGTCTCGTCGCGCGACTCCTTCAGCTCGTCGGCGAGCCATCGGGCCCAGTCGTCGGAGGGCTCCTTGTCCATCGCCTCCAGGATCTCATCCGGCTCCCAGCCGATCCACCGATCTCGGACGCGGATCTGCGCGGGCGCGCTGATGAGCGCGGCGATGCCGATGACGGGATGGTAGGGCGCCGCGCGGTCGCGCACCAGCAGGAGGAGGCTCCGGCCAGGGATGGGCTTGTAGGGGTTCGCCCAGGTGTGGCGGAAGTAGCGCCAGATGTCCCGCAACATGAAGCCCGTCTGCTCGCAGCGCGCCTCGCCGCTCGCGACCTGCAGGTAGGGCTGGATGACCTCGCCCAGCCCCGCGAGGCGCGCCTCATCGTCGGGGGCATCGAGCGCGGCCCGGAGCCGATCCGCGAGCTCACGCCCGTCGCGCATGAGCCCGTAGATGCTCAGGTGCTGGCCCCGGAACAGGTGCCGGGTCTCCATGCGCCACAGGAACGCGGCCACAGAGGTCGACTCCAGCTGCGCCTCGCGGCTCACGGCGAGGTGCGCCCGGACGCGATCCTTCTCGCCCTCGGGCGTGTGCGCATGTTCGGGGGGCGAGATCGCGACCTCGCTGACGGGGCCGACGCGGACGCCCCAGCCGTGCCGGGTGAGGTCGAGGAGCAGGTGACCCGCGGCCTCCAGTCGAGCACGCTCAGCGACCGGCACCTTACCGACCTCCTCGGCGAGCAGGACCGCCATGGTAGTGATGTGGGACTTGCGGGCCTGCGGGGGGCGCTCTGGCGTGTCTGCCGCGAGGTGGGCCAGCGACAGAAACGACGCGCGCGAGGCGTCCCCGGCGAGCCGGGGCGCGATGGCCGTCCAGGCGCGCTCAGGGCTCTCCATCTCGCTGCTCCTTGAGGAATTCCGCCAGCACGTCGCTCCAGTGTCGTCGAAGCCGCGCATGTAACCCCCGCTCATCGGGGGCGGCACTGGCCTCGGCGCGCGCGGCGGCCAGCAGCACGAGGTCGAGCTGTGAGCGCGTGCGCTCGTCTTCCGGGCGCGCCGAGAGCGCGAGCGGCTGGTAGAGCTCGGTGTAGAAGGGGTGGGCCGCGTTCAGGACCACCACCAGCGCTCCGTCGCCTCGGAGGAGGTCGAAGAGATCGGTCGTGTCCAGCGTGTCCACGGCGATCTGGTAGCGCATCGAGGCGGCAGGGGAGACGTCGATCTC
>CAZKWG010000961.1:0-2660 GCA_964556105.1 uncultured Enterobacterales bacterium
TGTTGTAGGACTGTAGAGTTACGACTCCAGCCATCGGCCATCGGTTGTAGCTGTTGTTGAAGGTCTGGTGGTAGTCGAGCCACGTCGCCCAGTTGCTCGCGTTGGGCGGGCTCGGTCGGTTGTAGCTGTATCCGCTGACGACGTTCTGCTCCCCCCCATAGGGTGCAGAGTGTGTGCTCACGGGCGCCCACTTGCCGCCGCTCCCCACGATGAATTGCGCCCAGCGGTGATACTGCCCCCCGCTGCTGTAGATCCACCAGGTCCAGGAGCCAGTGAGCTGGACCAGCGATGTTGCGCCCAGCGTGAAGCTGAGCGCCGGCCCACCCCATCCCCATTGGCCCGTGGAGTAGCTAGTGGCATTGTACATCTGCGGGCCCAGGTACTGGTCGTTGTTGTACCAGGTCCACCCATTGTTGCCATAGAAACTACCCTCGCCATACCGCGCATGCGCCGCGTATCGCTTCACCCCCAACGACACACTCCCCGACATCTTCCCCGTCACCTCCAGGTCCCCCACCTTCAACGCGCTCACGGTCCCTTTGCCCGCGCTCAGCGAGTCTGCGCTCAACGAGGCCGTCTTCAGCTCCGTCGCCCCCGCGACCAGGCTGTCCTTCATCCTGGCTTCCAGGCTCACGATCTCGGAGGCGATGTCCTTCTTCGCCTCGATCTGGGCCGCGTTCCACATCGACGCCGTCAACAGGTCGCCGGGCTTGCCCTCGATATAGGGTTTGCTACGATCGGTGCTCATCGCTCACTCCGTGACGGCGTTGGATTGGAAGGGTGTACAGATCGCCGTGACGGCGACGCTGGCGGGCGTGCCCTCTCCGGCGGCGCAGAGGGTCAGCTCGAAGCTGCCCGCGGGCAGGGTGATGGTGTCCATGACCAGCAGGGTGGCGCTGGTGGCGGTCCCGCAGGGGGTGCGCGCGTTCAGGTCCTTCGCGCTGTGCCAGGTCTTGATGCGGTCCGTCCAGGCGCTCACGCGCTCCGACCAGGGCAGGGCGCCGTAGTCCGGGACCTCCGCCTTCTGGGCCAGCCCGACGCTGACCCGGGCGGGCGCCTCGCGCTCGGGGTTCTTCTTTTCGTTGACCCAGAAGGCCACCGAGAGGTCGGCGCTGGCGCGGCCGTGGGCCACGAGGCGGATCACGGCGGGCCAGGGCAGCTCGAGGGCGATGAGGAGACCGGGCAGCTCGAGGTACTCCTCGCCGCTGCTCTGCTTCTCGCCGGTGACGACCCAGACGCCGTCCACCTTCTCCACCGTGCCCGTCAGCGCGCGCTGAAAGACGAGGCTGGCGCGATCGTAGAGCTCCTGGCGGGCGAGCTGCTGGATCTCGTTCCAGTCCTCGGCGGTGATCAGATCGCCGTTCTTGCGGTACAGGTGCGGGGGAGGGAGCGGTGTTCTCGACTCGGGCATGGGTACATCCCTGCTTCTCAGGCGAAGGTGATCTCGTTCAGGCGGCGCTCGCTGAGGCGGGCCGGGGGGTCGTCTACGCCGTGGCCCGTGGCCCCCGCGGCGCGCTCGGAGAGGCTGTGGTGGTCCAGGCGACCACCCTCGACCGCGTCGTCGGCGCAGAGCACCAGCGCCGGCCAGGTGGGGAACTCGACGGCCCCCAGGAAGGAGCGCTTGCGCTTGTGGGGGCTGCCGTCCTCGTTCTTCAGGATCGCGGGGCGCCCGAAGGCCAGCTCGGCGGCTTCGAGCCGGGTCCGGTCGAGCACGAGCGAGACGCCCTGACCGAGCGCCGTCAGGTCGAGCTGCGCGGCGTCGAGCCAGCTCTCGCCCTCGGCCTCGGGGAAGCGGCTCTGGTCGAAGACCATGCGGCCCAGCCGGGGAAGCGCGGCGGCGCCGAAGTCCGCCTTGCCGAACGCGCTGCGGCCGAAGACGCCGTCCGGGACGTCGGTGAGCCGGCTGGCGCCGAAGAGGCCGGAGCCGAGGATGCCGACGCCGCCCTGCACCAGCCGCGCCTGCCCGAACAGGCTCTCGCCGTACATGGCGTCCAGGCGCGGCGGGGCGAAGAAGTCGATGTCGAGCAGGGCCTGGTCCCACTGCCCCTCGCGGCCGACGTGGTCGGCGATGGCCAGATCCTCGCCGATGGCCAGGGCCACCGCGCCGCTCAGGTTCAGCTCGGGCGTGGCGGGCTCGGGGATGTTCAGGCTGGCCCGCGGCGTGAGCGGGTCGGCGAGCGGGATGGTCTCCCGCGGGCCGGAGAAGGAGGCGACGAGGCGGGCCCGGACGCCCGCCGCGCGGCCATGGTCCAGGGCGCGGCGCAGGACCTCGGCGAGGGCGGCGAGCGGGCTCGGGCTGGCGCGGAAGCGGGGCGGCACGTAGCCGGCGGGGATGTACAAGGAGAAGGTGGCGGGCTCGCGGCCGACCCAGCGCAGCTCCAAGGAGATCTGCTGGACGATCCTTGATACAACATTTTCGTTTTGTGTTGTATTCTCCGTCCCGCCGTCGGCGAAGCGCGCCCCCGGGCCCCGATCGGCGCGCTCGGTGAAGCGCGCCGCGGGGTCGTCGAAGAAGAGGCCGTCGCCGCTCGTAGACTGCACGGTCACCGTGCCGAGGAGCCCGTCCACCAGCTCGCCCGGCGCCTGAGACCAGGAGAGGGCGTGCTCGCCGTGCGCCAGGGGGCTGAGCAGGACGCCGTGGCTCCAGGCGCCGACGCGCG
>CAZKWG010000962.1:0-2657 GCA_964556105.1 uncultured Enterobacterales bacterium
GCTGTGCCGACGCGCCATGGCGCGCTCGCCTGAGGATCGGCCGAGCGCCGAGCCGCTCGCCGAGGAGGCGCTGGGCTGGCTGGACGGCGCGCGACGGCGCGAGCAGGCCGCGGGTTTGCTGGATCGCACGCGAACGCGGCTCCCGGGGCTGAGCGCGCTGAAGCAGGCGGAGGCGAGCGCCCGACGCGAGGCCGAGGAGGCCCGCCGCTCCCCCCAGCCCGAGCTGCGCCGCCAGGGCTGGAGGCGCGACCAGGAGGCGAGCGCGCTGTCGCGCAGCGGCGCGCTGGCCGAAGCGGAGGTGGAGAGAGAGCTGCATGCGGCGTTGAACCTCGATCCAGACGCGATGCCCATCCACGCATGCCTCGCCGACCTCTACCAGGACCGGATGCGTCGCGCCGAGGCGCGCGGCGACGGAGAGGGCGCCTCCATCGCCGAGGTGCTCCTGCGCGCCCATGACCGCGGGCGCTACGCCGGCTGGCTGCGCGGGGAGGGCACGCTGCGCCTCCGCACGAGCCCCGCGGGCGCCCAGGTGACCCTCTTCCCCTGGGTCGAGCGCGATCGCCGCCTCGTGCCCGGCCCCGCCCAGGCGCTCGGCCCGACGCCGCTCGAGGACGTCCGCATCCCGCACGGATCCCACCTGCTCGTCGTCGAGCACCCCGGCTTCGCGCCCCTCCGTCTGCCCGTCGCGCTCGAGCGCCTCGGGACCTGGGACAGCGAGATCGAGATCCCCCTGCTTCCTCGAGACGCCGCACATAACGATTGTTATGTACCCGCGGGCTGGTTCCTCTGCGGCGGTGACCCGGACGCCGCCGACAGCCTGCCCCCGCGTAGACTGTGGGTGGACGGCTTCGTCATCCAACGTCTCCCCGTCACGCAGGGCGCCTGGCTGGCCTTCGTCGCCGCCGAGGACGCCGCTGGCCGCGACGTGGACGATCTGCTCCCGCGCACCAAAGGCGACCTGCGTCCGCTCTACCGCCGCGGCGCCCAGGGCTGGGAGGTGCTCCCCGACGACACGGGCGCCCTCTGGACCGCGGATCTCCCCATCACGCAGATCACCTGGCGCGCCGCCCGCCGATACTGCGCCGCCCAGCCCCCGCTGCTGGGCGCCCGCTGGCGCCTCCCCGACGAGGTGGAGTGGGAGAAGGCCGCTCGCGGCGTAGACGGTCGCTTCTGGCCCTGGGGCCATCACTTCGAGCCCGCGGTGGTCAACATGGTGACCGCCCCCGGCGAGCCCGCCCGCGCCTCCGTCCACGCCTTCCCCGACGACGAGAGCCTGTACGGCGTCCGTGGACTCGCGGGCAACGTGCGCGACCTCTGCGCCAACGCCTGGAGCGCGGATGGCGATCTGCCCGCCGCGCGCCTTCTTCCACGCGAGGCTCCCCCCGACGCCCCGCTCATCGTGCTGCGCGGCGGGAACTGGTACAGCGCCATGAGCTTCTGTCGCCCGGCCAACCGCCTGGTCGGCCGACCGGACGACCGCATCACCGGGGTCGGCTTTCGGATGGTCGCCTCGATCGGCTCAACGGCCGGGCAGGCTGCCCCTCAGGCCGAGACCACGTAGGCGACGGAGACCCCGGTGAGCGTGGACGGCGGCGCGGTGAGCTGCGTGAACCAGAGCACGTCGCCGTCCGTGTCCAGCTGAACGCCGCCGCCGCCGTTCGGGCTGGGCAGATCGGGCAGCAGGGTCCCCCGCTGAACATAGCCGGTCCAGGTGATGAACCACCGCAGGGCGCCCGTGGTCGGGTTTCGCAGCAGATACCCGAGAAAGACGTTCGGCACCGAGTTCTCCACGATGCCCCACACCGTGTCGCCGCTGGTGGCCTGGCCGCCAAAGTTGCCCTGGCTGAGACCGGACAGGAAGGCCTGCATGGGCGGCGCGTTGTTCGGGACGGGCGGCGCCGTGTTGACGCCCTGGGTGCCGAGCGCGTTGTAGGTCATCTTGAAGCTGGCGGGCCAGGGCGTGCCGCTCCAGGACCAGGCGTCCCTGTAGGCGGGGACCGTGGTGGTGTTGAAGGTCTCGACCAGCGAGCCGATCGGCGCGCCGGTGATGGGATCGGCGAGGTTGTAGCTCATCCAGACGGCCTCGTCGCCCGTGATCTGACCGCTCTCGTCACCATAGATCTCGACGTTCCCTCGCCGCTGATCGGCGATCCGACCGGTGGGGACGATGGGCGGGATCCCGGTCGGCTGAAGCACCACGGCCCCGCCGGCCCCGCGGAGCTGCGGGCGCTGGTTGACGGAGAGACCGTCCAGGAGCAGGCGGGCCCGCTGCACCCAGTCGCCGACGGACAGATCGGGCACGGCGAAGCCATGGGACCAGGCCCGCGCATAGGGCGTCGCCGCCGCGCAGAGCGCCCAGCTCAGCGCGCCCCGCCAGACCCCATCGACCTGCACCTCCATGCCCACCTGTCCGGCCCGCGTCGCGGAGATCAGCGTGTCGTGATCGCGCAGCCGCGCCGCGGCCCGCAGCCCCCCGAGGACCCGGGTCGAGCCCGCGGGCGGCGTACCCGACGAGCAGCTGTCCAGGATCACGGTGACGGCGCGCTGCGGCGCGTGCGCCGTGAGGATCTCGCCGATCTCGGAGAGCGAGACCACCTGACGGAGCTGCCCGTCCACCAGCGCCGTGTCCTCCACGCAGAGCACCGGCCCCACCCCCT
>CAZKWG010000963.1:0-2655 GCA_964556105.1 uncultured Enterobacterales bacterium
CCAGCCCGAGCAGGCGCGGCAGCTCCGCCTCCTCCTGGCCAGGCCAGCGTCGCCCCAGCGCGTCCAGGGCCGCCTGGGCCTCTTCGCGGCGGTTGAGGCCGGAGAGCGCGCGGACGCGGGCCTCGGTGAGGGTCGCGTCCCAGGCGGCTCCCAGCGTCGCCCCGTCCCGGCCCTCGACCAGCGCCAGCGCGCGGCTGAAGTCGCGGCCCTCAGACGCGAGGTTCGAGGCGCGGATCACCGCGGAGAGGGCGACCTCGGGGTCCGGGTGCTCGGAGAGCGCGCGCAGGACGGCGTCCGCCTCCTCCTGGCGGTTGAGCGCGCGCAGGGCCTCGGCGCTGCCCAGCGAGGCCCAGCCCTGCTGGGAGGCCTCCGTCGCGGCGCGGGTGGCGTCCTCGTAGAGCCCGAGCGCGTCGGCGGCCTTCCCCGCCGCGAGGGCCGCGTCCGCCTGCCCGCGCAGCGCGAACACGCGGGTCTCGTCGCCTTCAGGGCGGCCCTCGGCCAGAGACGCCCAGGTCTCCGCGGCCCCCGGATCGCGGGCGTCCCCCAGCGCGCGCGCCAGCGCCTCCAGCCAGCGCTCGCGGGTGGACTCGTCGGTGGGCGCGAGGCGCTGGAGGCGGCTGGCGGCGTCGCGCGGAGCGCCGGCGCGACGCTCCACCTCGGCGAGGCCGATCTCCGCCAGGATCGCCGTCGGGCTGTCCGCGACGGCCGCCTTCCTGCCCTCGGTGAAGCGCTGCTGCGCGGCGCTCGCCTCGCCGAGGTCCAGGAGGGTCTTGCCGAGCTCCACCAGCAGCTCGGCCCGCGCGGCGGCGGGGAGCTCCAGGGCCAGCGCGCGCTCCAGGAGGGGGCGGGCCTGGGCGCTGTTGCCGGCGGCGCGGGCGCGGGAGGCGGCGTCCTCGTAGTAGGCGGCGGCGACCTCGGGGGCCTTCGCCGCCAGCTGGTCCAGCTCCTCGTTGGTGGCGCGGGCGCCGGTCTCGTCGCCGCTGGCCTCGAGGAGCGGGGACAGGGCGGCCAGGACGGGCACGCGCGCGGCGGGCGTGTCGCAGCGGTCCAGGGCCCCGCGAAGCGCGTCCCGCGCCGCCTCCGGAGGCAGCAGGCGCGCGAGGGCCAGCGCCGCCTCGGAGACCTGGACCTCGGTGGAGCCGAGGTCCTCGATCACCGCGCTCAGATCGCGCATCGCCTGCTCCGGCTGCCCGAGGCGCGCCGCCAGCTCTCCGCAGACCAGGCGGACCGCCCCGCGGTCGGCTCCAGCGGTGGCCCCGCGCGCGGTGGCGCAGGCCGTGAGCGCCTCGGCGGTGCGCCCTCCCTCCTCGAGCGCGCCGATGATCGCCAGCCGCGCGTCGAGCGCCCCGCCGTGTCCCGGCGGCAGCAGGCCGAGGATCGCCCGCCACGCCTCCAGCGCCGCCTCGGTGCGCCGCTCCTCCTGCGCGATCTCCGCCAGGGCGCCGAGCGCGCGCACCCGCCAGGCCACGTCCGGCGCCTCGTCGGCCACCCGGCGCAGCAGCGCCCGCGCCCGCTCCATCTCGCCCGCCGCCCGCGCCGCCTCCGCCAGCCCCAGGCGCCCCTGCGCCGCCGTGTCGGCGTCCGGGCTCCTGGCCAGCTCGGTGAACATCCCAGCGGCCCGCTCGGCGTCTCCGCGGCCCAGCAGGGCCGTGGCCAGCAGCAGCACGGTGGCCGGCCGCTCGCTCGCCGGCAGCTCCCCGTCCAGCAGCTCCTGCCAGACGCCGATCGCCTCCTGAACCTCGCCCGACTGCGCCAGCGCCTCCGCCCGCCCAGAGCGCGCCGCCCGCAGCACGCCCTTGTCCAGCACCGCCGCCCCGGCGTCCGAGCCCGCCGCGCCGAGGATGCGATCGAATACGGCCAGGGCCCGCTTCGTCTCACCCTGGTCGAGCAGGCGTCTGCCCTCGCCCAGCTGCGCCTCGGCCAGCACCGCCGTCACGGCGGCCGGCTCCATGTCTCCGAGCACGTCCCGCGCGCTCTCTTCTCCGCCCTCGGCCAGCAGCAGGCGCGCCAGCGCCAGGCGCACCTCGGTCACCGTGTCCGCGTCCAGCCCGCCCAGCGAGAGGGCGGCGCGGTAGTAGCCGATGGCCTCGTCGGCGCGCCCTGCGTCCTCGGCGATGCCCCCGCGAAGCAGCTGCGCCCGACCGTGAAGGCGCACATCGGCGTCCTCGCGCAGGAGCGGCCCCAGGCGCGCCAGCGCGGCGTCCGGCTTCCCGTCGCGGCGGTCGAGATCCGCCAGGGCCAGCAGCGCCGACTGGTGGGAGAGGGTCTCGGGGGCGGCGCGGTCGAGCAGCGCGGCCCAGGCCAGGCGGGAGGCCTCGGCCCGCCCCAGGCGGTCGAGCACGCGCGCGCGGGTGGCCAGGGCCCGCTCGGCCGGCTCATCCGGCAGCGCGATGCCCTCCAGGCGCTCCAGCACCGCCAGCGCCGCCTCATCCTGGCCCCGGTTGGCCCGGATCTCCGCCACCGCCTGCAGGAGGGCGCCCTGGGCCTCGGGCAGCAGGGCCAGCGCCGTCAGCGCTTCCTCGACCTTCGTGGCGGGCTTTCCTTGGGCGGTACACGCGTCCTCGTACAGCACGATCCCGCGAGCGCGCTCCTGCTCGGGCTGACCCTCCAGCGCGAGCAGGGGCTCGACGGCGGCCTCGAGCTCGGCCCAGCGCT
>CAZKWG010000964.1:0-668 GCA_964556105.1 uncultured Enterobacterales bacterium
GCTGGTGGGCGCGGCGCTCCTCGGGCGGGCCTGCGGTGAGCTGTCCACCCGCACCTACGGGGTGGCGGCGGCGCTCGGGCTCCTCGGGCTAACCCCGGTGATCGCCGGGCCCTCGACCGAGGAGATCAGCTCGAAGTCCGGGAAGGGGCCGGTCAACTGGCACGGGATCGCCGACGAGCGCGGCTACTATTACGAGCGCCTCGGCCTGCTGGTGGAGAAGCACCCGAGCTTCGCCCGCGCCCCGCTGGGCACCGCGCCCCGCTGGAAGGACCAGCCGATCCGCGCGGTGGAGGTGGACGTCAGCATCGGCCTGAGCGGGCTCTTCGCGAAGCCGGGCACCTGGTACCTCGACCCGGTGGCGCTGGCCGACCCGCTGCTGGCGCGCCTGCCCATGCTCGACCGCGGCGGATGGCGCCCCGGCCACTACCTGAGGATGATCCCCGAGGGTTACCCGGAGACGCTGAGGACCGGCGAGGTGGCGCTGACCGACCCCCAGCTCGCCGAGCTCTACACGCGCCTCACCGTGATCACGCGCGGCGACCTGCTCTCGATGGAGCGCCTCGGCGAGATCCTGAAGTTCAACCTGGGTACCTACAAGCACCTGGTCGACCGCGAGCGCTACGCTCACCCGCCCGTCCTGACCTTTGCGCCCGCCGAGCTGACGGATC
>CAZKWG010000964.1:678-2649 GCA_964556105.1 uncultured Enterobacterales bacterium
GATCGCGCCGGTGAGGACCCCCGCCTGGGCCGCTTCAGCGCCCTGGGCGCCCGCGTCGCGCTGCCCGAGAAGACCCGCGCAGCCGCCCTGACCCTCGGCCTCAGCGCGCGGCACAGCTACGTGATCCGGTTCATGCTGGGCGAGGATCGCCTCGGCGAGGGCGTGCAGGCCGGCGAGCCCGACAAGGAGGACATGGGCGTCTCGCTGCGGCGGGTGCTCGTGCCGGAGAAGGCCCGCGGCGGCTTCGATCGGATCGAGATCCGCCCCGTCCTGGAGGGCTCGGACCAGCAGTTTCGGATCACCTTCTTCGCCCTCGACGCCAGGGAGCTGGAGGGCGACGCGCAGGAGGCGGGCGACGCGGGCGACGAGGCCACCGACGCTGCGCGCGCCGAGTCGGGCCGGGAGACCGAGGCGGAACGCAAGGCCCGCCGCAAGGCCAAGCGCGAGGCCGAGCGCAAGGCCCGCGAGGAAGAGCGCCGTCAGAAGCGGCGCGAAGAGCGGGAGCGCGCCCAGAAGGACTGAGCCAGCGCCAGACCCGGAGGCGGAGAGCGCGGTATCCTGCGCCCGGAGGTCTCCCCGTGAGCGCCCGCGGCACCGACCAGCTCTCGCTCTGGCAGCGCTTTCATGTGCGGCTGGGGCTCACCTATGGGGCGCTGGTGCTGCTCGTGCTCACGGCGATGGCCTGGATGATGTTCCAGGTCGGCGTGGACGCCGCGCGCGCCGGGGTCAACGCGCACATCCGCGGCGTCGCCATCGCGCTGGCCTCCTCGCTGCCCGCGGACGCGATCGGGCAGATCGAGGGTCCCGACTCGCCCGCCTATGCGCCGCTCCGTCGGACCTTGCAGGCGGTGCTGGACGCCGAGCCGGAGATCGCCAGCGTCTACGTCTTCCTGCCCACCGACGAGCCGGGCTGGCTGCGCTTCGCCGGCGACGTCGTGCGCCACGGCGAGCCCGGCCGCCCCGGCGAGCGCTACGACGCCACCCAGGCCCCAGCCATGCTGGCCGGGCTGAAGGGGCCCTCCGTCGAGAGCGCTCCCTACACGGACCCCTGGGGCACCTTCCTCTCCGGCTACGCCCCGCTGAGCGACGCCCAGGGCGCGGTGGTGGGGCTGGTCGGCGTGGACATCCAGATCGCCCAGATCAAGGAGCTCGAGGGCCGCCTGCTGCGCATTACGGCGCTGCTCTACGCGGTGTCCGTCGCCGCCCTGGCCCTGGTCGGCGTGGGCGTGGGCCGCAACCTGCGCGGCCCGCTGGAGCGCCTGATCGCCGCGACCTCCGCCGTAGACGCGGGAGAGCTCCGCGTGCGCACGACCCTGAAGCGCGACGACGAATTTGGTATTCTGGGTGCTCATTTTGACCACATGGCGGCCGGCCTGGAGGAGAAGGAGCTCATCGCCGACACCTTCGGCCGCTTCGTCAGCCGCGAGGTGGCGCGCCAGATCCTGTCCGGCCCCGAGGCGGCGCGCCTGGGCGGCGACCTGCGCGAGGTCACCGTCCTGTTCAGCGACGTGCGCGGCTACTCCACGCTCAGCGAGCGGCTGCCGCCGGAGAAGGTGGTCTCGTTGATGAACGAGTACTTCGGGGCCATGAGCGAGATCATCGAGGCGCACGGCGGCACGATCATCGAGTTCCTGGGCGACGGCATCCTGGCGGCCTTCGGCGCGCCCGCCCGGCTCCCCGACCACGCCACCGCCGCGGTTCGCGCCGCCGTCGCCATGCGCGCCCGCCTCGTCGAGCTGAACGCTGGCTGGGAGGCGGACGGCGTCGCCCGCCTCTGGCGTGACCTCGGCCTCGGCCCGCTCGGCGCCCGCATCGGCGTCCACACGGGCACGGTCATCGCCGGCAACCTGGGCAGCAAGCGGCGCATGAAGTACGCCGTGATCGGCGACGCGGTCAACGTCGCCAGCCGGGTAGAGGGCCTGAACAAGGTCCTGGGGACAGAGCTCTTGTTCAACGGCGCGGTCTTCGAGC
>CAZKWG010000965.1:0-2639 GCA_964556105.1 uncultured Enterobacterales bacterium
CCTCAAGAACGCGACCCTGCTCACCCACGAGGGCAAGCGCCTCGCCGACCACGGGCTGCGGGTCGAGGGCGGAAAGATCGTGGAGACAGGCCCATCTGCGCGCTTCGGCGCCGACGCCCTCGATCTCGGCGGCGCCTGGGTCTGCCCCGGCTTCACCGACGCCGGGTGCCGCGTCGGCCTGGTCGAGGTGGACCTGGAGAAGGACACCCGCGACGACGAGGAGGGCACGGCCTCCGTCACGCCCGACGCGCGCGTCCGCGACGGGTACAACGTGCGCTCGGAGGTCATCCCCGTCACCCGCGCCAACGGGATCACCTCCGTGCTCGTCCACCCGGGCGAGGCGAGCCTGATCTCCGGTCAGGCGGCGCTCTTTCGCACGGTGGGCGCCACGGTGGAGCAGGCCCTCGTGCTGGCCCCGGCCGCGCTGTGTATCAACCTGGGCCACGCCGCGACCGGCAGCGGACGCAACGGCGCGCCGGCCTCGCGCATGGGCGTCGCCATGCGCCTGCGCGAGATCCTCGAGGAGACGAAGCTGCCCGAGGCGGCCCGAGCCGGCGATGACGACGAGAAGAAGAAAGGCAAAGGCAAAGGGAACAGTGGCGAAGGCGGCAAGGCCAAGGACGTCAAGCCCGACGAGGAGGTCGATCCGGCGAAGCGCGCGCTGAGAGACCTGCGGCGCGGGAGGCTGAAGGCGCTCTTCAGCGCCAATCGCGCCGATGACATCCTCTTCGCGCTCGATCTCGCGAAGACCTGGAAGCTCGACGCCATCCTCCTGGGCGGGGCCGAGGCCTGGATGGTGGCGGACGCCATCGCGGCGGCCGACGTGCCCGTCTTCCTGGGGCCCTTGAACGTCCAGCCGGACAGCTTCCAGCACCTCGAGGCGCGCTACGAGAACGCGGCGCTGCTGCACAAAGCGGGGGTAAAGCTGTCCTTTCGGACGGGCGCGGCCCACTTCTCGCGCGGCCTGCCCGCGTACGCCGGCCTGGTCGTCGCCCACGGCCTCCCGCACGAGGCCGCCATCACGGCCTTGACCAGCGCCCCCTGGGACGCCCTCGGTCTCAGCGGCGGTCGGCTGGAGCAGGGGGCGGAGGCCACCTTCTTCGCGGTCGCCGGCGACCCGCTCCAGCCGCGCTTCCCGTTGACGAAGATGTGGATTCAAGGGGCAGAGGTGTCCCTCGAGTCCCGCCAAAGCCGGCTCTACCAGAACTTCCGCACGCTGCGCTGAGCATGCGCGTCCTCGTCACTGGCGGCGCGGGCTTCATCGGCAGTCACCTCGTCGAGGCGCTGCTGAGGCGCGGCGACCAGGTGACGGTGCTGGACAACCTCGACGACGCCTACGATCCCAGCTTGAAGGAGGCGAACCTCGCGGGGCTCCTCAGCGCTGGCGGCGGGAGCGTCCGGCTGGTGCGCGGCGATCTGCGCGACCCCTCCGCGCTCCACGACGCGATGGAGGGCGTAGACGCGGTGGCCCACCTCGCCGCGCGCGCCGGCGTCCGGCCCAGCCTGCGCGATCCTCAGCTCTACGCCTCGGTGAACGTGGGCGGGACCGCGGCCCTGCTGGACGCGCTGCGGCTGCGCCCCGGCGTCCCGCTGGTCTTCGCCAGCTCGTCGAGCGTCTACGGCGCCTCGGCGACGCCTCCGTTTCGGGAGGACGACGCCGCCGATCGGCCGCTGAGCCCCTACGCCGCCACCAAGCGCGCCTGTGAGCTGCTGGGCTACGCCGCCCACGCCGGCTGGGGCACCCAGGTCTGCTGCCTGCGCTTCTTTACGGTCTACGGCCCTCGCCAGCGCCCGGACATGGCGATCTCCCGCTTCCTGAGCTGCGCGCTCGACGGGCGGCCGCTGCCGGTCTTCGGCGATCTCGCCTCCTCTCGTGACTACACCTGGGTGGGCGACACCGTCGCCGCCATCCTCGCCGCCCTCGATCACCCGCCGCCCTTCGCCATCATCAACGTCGGCGGCGGGCGCCCCGTGACCCTCGGGCAGCTCGTGCAGGCGGTCGGCGTGGCGGTGGGGGCGCCGGTGCAGGTCGACGCGCTCCCTCCGCAGGCGGGCGATGTCCCGCTGACCCTGGCCAGCGTGGAGCGGGCGGAGGCCCTCCTCGGCTGGCGGGCGAAGCTCACGCTGGAGGAGGGGCTGGCCAGGACGGCCGACTGGCTGCGCGCCGCGCGTGGAGCGCCGGGGAGCGGGCGGAGCTGAGCGGCCGGACCCGCGACGAGCGCGTCCTCATCGGCCTCAGCGAGGAAAGAGAGCCGGCGTTCGCCCTGATCTTGCTGCGGGATGCTATCGTGCGCTGATGCGCTACACCGTCCCCGCACTCCTCCTGCTCGCCGCCTGCGCTGACGACCCCTCCAAGGCCGGCGAGGACACGGTCCCCCGCGACAGCGCGCCCACGGAGTCCGGCGCGCCCGCCGACACGAGCGGGACGGACTCGCAGGAGCCCGACTCGCGCCCCGACGAGTCCACGCCGCCCGAGGAGACCGACGCCCCCGACACCGGCGCTCCCCCGGACAGCGACGCTGAGGAGAGCGGCGGGACCGAGAGCGGCGGCGCGACCGAGACCGCCGAGCCGGAGACGGGCGAGCCCTCGCCCAGCGCCGCGACCTGCTTCGGGGAGTTCTACGACGACACCGCCGCGC
>CAZKWG010000966.1:0-2631 GCA_964556105.1 uncultured Enterobacterales bacterium
GGTGGTCCGCCCCACAGCGATCTAGGGGATATAGGATGAGGGTGAAGTCTGGATCCGGTGGGCCGCGTGGGGGTAACATCGCCGCGATCTGGAGCGGGACGGTCTCCGGGAACAGCGCCGCCATGGACTCCTGGCTGAAGTAGCGACGGCCGACGGACCATTCGTCGTGTTGCTCGACCAGCAGCATCGTGACCAGACGCAGCAGCGCGGCGTCGTTCGGGAAGATCCCGACGACGTCCGTGCGCCGCCGAATCTCCCGGTTCAGCCGCTCGAGCGGGTTGGTGCTGCGGATCTGCCGCCAGTGGGCGACGGGGAAGCTCATGTAGCAGAGCACGTCGTCCTCGGCCTCGCGGGCGCACCGGGCCGCCTCCGGGAAGCGCTTCTTGATCGCCGCGATCGCCCGGCCGATGTGCTCCTGGGCTGACTCCAGGTTCGGCTGCATGAACGCCGTCCGGAAGGCCGCCACGGCGAGCTGCTGGTGGGCTTTGGGCAGCACGCTGAGCACGTTGCGCAGGAAGTGCACGTAGCAGCGCTGCCAGCTCACGCCGACCAGCACGGCCTGGATCGCCGCCCGCAGCCCGCTGTGGCTGTCCGAGATTACCAGCTGCACCCCAGACAGGCCCCGCTCCACCAGGCTCTCCAGGAAGCGCTTCCAGCAGCTCGCCATCTCGCCGCTCGCCACGTCGATGCCCAGCACCTCGCGCTCGCCGCTCTCCGACACCCCCGTCGCGATCAGCGCGGCCTTGCTCACCACCCGCCCGCCCTCGCGGACCTTGATGAACAGCGCGTCCAGCCACACGTACGGGTACCGCTTCTCCAGCTTCCGCTCTCGGAACGCCCGAACCTGCTCGTCCAGCGTCGCCGACATCCGCGATACCTCCGAGCGACCCATGCCCTTGGCGCCCATCACCTCCACCAGCTCCTCGACCTTCCGCGTGGACACGCCCTGCACTTGCGCCTCGGCCACCACCTTCACGAACGCCTCCTCCCAGCGCCGACGCGGCTCCAGAAACGACGGGAAGTAGCTGCCCTTCCGCATCTTCGGGATCGCCAGCGGCACCGTCCCAAGCCGCGTCTCCAGGTTCCGCTCCCGGTACCCGTTCCGGCTGTTCTGCCGCTCCTCGCTCCGCTCTCGCGGGCCAGCCCCACACAGCGCGCTCACCTCTGCTTCCATCACCTCCCGAAGCGCGGTCCTGACGAGCTCGTGAAGCAGGTCCTTCGGCAACGCCTCCGTCACCAGGTTGCGCAGCAGCTCGCCATCTTGTACGTTCCTTCCAGGCATCTGGGGTCTCCATCTGGGTCGTGGTTAGACAAAGACCTCTTACGAGATCCCAGAGACCTCTTCCACCTGCTACACGCCAGCTACAGGCGTTGTCGCTCGTGAACTCGTACACCACGATTTGGGACTCTATCGTAACTGGCCGATCAGGATCATGCCCGCCACGAAACTTGGACATGTCACATTAACATCAAGCAGCTACGCCGCATCTCCCGCGATTGATCGGCTGACTGGTCATCGCCGCTCCAAGCGGTCTCGGTGTATTTCCAGGATTCGACGGATAGATGGCGTCACGAGCCACTTCTCATTCCCGTTCTCGTTCTCCAGGTCGGACCAGTACCAGATCGAGTAGGCATGGAGGTCGACGTCCCGATCCAGAACATCGAGCGCGCGCTGCCAGCGGGCATCGAGCCCACTCCTCTGTCCGAGGTCATCGAACGACTGGAGGACGATCTCCACCAGCGTGAACCGCTCATCGTCACTGAGCCCACCCGATTCGTAGGCGTCGAGAAACTCGTCGAGCCGTTCGGCATCGGCCACCTCCCACGGCCAGTCCTGCATCTGGGGGCTGTTCGGAAGCCGGAACCGCTTCGCGAGGGCGTCGATCGCGGCGCAGGTCGGAAACCTCCAGAGATGTTCGGGTACCGACATGGGGTGCTGCCTAACCCACCGCTCGCTCGCCCGAGGGGTCACGCTTGAAGAACCGACAGTGTGGAGGTGACGCGAGTTGATGGACGGACGTGGAGTTGCACCGGATTGGTGGACACCCACAGTGGGTGTGGGTCCGCTTGGCCACGATCATGACCCAGCGCGCGCCAGGGGGGGCGGGCGCTGGGTACACTGACCCGGGGACGGGCGCGCCCTCCGCCGCTCAGTTATGACCTGAACGTGCACCCAGATAGGCGCGAGACTGATCGGCATGAAAAAGATTCAAAAATCACAAGCAACTACGAGGATATTTCCGCGCTAACCTCCCGCAACGTGGTTAGAGTTCTGCCCGCCCAGGAGAGCCATCTTTTCCAATAGGCAGAACTCGCGGTAAGCGAGCTTCTGCCTTTTCTGCGTATGGGCTCCCTGCCTCATCAAGCCCGTCGCCAACGCGCAGATCCACGCCCTCAGCCCCCGCCGCCTTCCGCAGCGGGACCTCGCCGCCGGCCTCATTGGCCGCCGCCGGTCGCCCGCCACCTGGCTCCGGCAGCGGCGGCAGCGTGTAGGTGACCGCGAGGTCGTAGCCGGTGGCATCCACCCGCTGGATGAAGCTGCGCAGGAACGCCTTGCGGGCGGCGAGCGGGCCGGCGCTCAAGAGCGCGCTCAGCTCGCGGAGGTAGGCGGTCACGGTGGCGGCGTCCATC
>CAZKWG010000967.1:0-2624 GCA_964556105.1 uncultured Enterobacterales bacterium
CCACAGCCATCTGTTCGGCGTCCGACGGCCCCCCGCAGCTCGGCGTCGCGTAGGCCGGCCTCAGAACTGCCAGCCCGCCCCGAGCTGTGCCGTCCAGAACGAGAACTGCGAGTCCACGCCCGCCACCTGCTGCTCGACGCGACCGATGAAGCGCCCCTGACCGCTCAGCACCAGGCCCCTCCAAGGCTCGACGTCGAGCCGGGCCAGGTAGTTCCAGGTGCCGAAGTCTCGCCGATCTCCCGGCTCGTTGACGTTGACCGTCCCCTCCCCGAGCCCGAGGCACAGAGACACCGGCGCGTCGGGCCGCGCGCAGAGGTGGGCGACGAAGAGGAAGCTCAAGACCCGCAGCTCCGCTCCCTGGTCGAAGGGGAAGGCGCTCCCGTCGTGCGCGGCGGCGGTCCACAGCGTGCTGATGCCCAGATAGCCACGCAGACGCCCGTCGTCGCGCTGCACGAAGAGGGTGTCCACCTCCACCTCGTTCACGAGGCGCCCGCGGTCGTCCGAGAGATCGCCCAGAAACCCGGCCACGCCCGCGTTGTAGCGGAGCGCTACGCCCGGCGGCGGATCGACGGTAGCAGGAGACTGGGCCCACAGCGCAGAGGAGAGAAGCAGGATCATGGAGCCTCCACCTGTCGTAGCCTCGCACCCCGTCGCTCAGGGGCGCGCAGGATCCACGCTCAGCGAAACAGGGGTACTGTATCCGGGACACCTGGAGCTGAACAGACCCCCGGCCCCTCACCGCACCTCCACCACCGTGTACGCGTCCCCTCCCTCGTCCGCGTCCGCCGGCCGCCAGCGTGCGAGCAGGGCCCCATGAGAGGCGCAAGCGGCGAGGACGGTCTGGCTCTCTCGTGATCGAGAAGAAAATCGATTGACTGCTGGTCTCTCTGAAGCAATTGTAGATAGAGAGGTACCCATGCTGCTGAGGTTGATCTTCAACGTAGGACTTGCTGGAGAGGCCGAGCTCTCCGAGGCGGATCGTGCGGCTGCGCTAGGACTGGAGAAGGTCTGGCTGGACGACGCCCAGTACTACTACCGATGATCTGGATCCGGTCCCCGATCCGATGACCGCGCAGCAGAAGAAGATTCTGTTCCTTCATCATCTGGCCAATGACAATCTGCTGTGCTCGGGGGTCATGGTGGACTCGACCTGGCTGCTCACCGCGGCCCACTGCGTCGCGGACGAGAACGGGTACTTCGACACGGATGAATACGATGTATGTACCAGAGAGAATCTTCAGAGCGGCGCGCAGTGCTTCGGCATCGCCGACGCACGCACACCTGGCGGAACCTGGGACGGGGATGTCGAGGACGACTACGCCGTGGTAAAGCTCGACGGCGCGCCTGGAGAAGGGTGGATGGCCATCACGTCGGCCAGTGACAGCACGACAAGCTCCTACACCAACTTTCACCGCGCGTATCCAGGTTGGGTCCCCGGTTGTATCGACAATTTCGAGTACTCACTCTCCGAGGTGATCGTGGAAGGGCCACCCGGCGTCAGGATGTACAAAGCCGACGGCGACATCCAAAGCACACCCAGCGGTCGGGTGCGGTTCGACATCTCCAGCGCGGTGGGCATGTCCGGTGGGCCGTTCTTCTACTGTCCGAACGGTCCCTGCGACGATGGACACTGGGTCACCTCGATCATGTCGACGCCGAACATCTGGTGGTTCTTTGGTTGGACGGGCTACATGGAGGGCCCGAAAGGGAGCGACGTTCGAACCTGGGTCATCAACAACACGCCATAGTCAGGAGGTCCCAACATGAGAACACTGGCTGTGCTGCTCGTCTGCCTTCCGGTAGGCTGTGCGAATCCGTCTACCTATGACTACATCGGAATCTGTGAAGACAGCAGCGTCGCGATCGATCCCGACGACGCCTCGCTCGGCTTCAGCGCCAACGACGCGCTCAGCCTGCTTCAGGCGAGCACGCCCGAGGTGGTCTTCTGGGACAAGCTCTGGCTGGTGGAGCAGGAGGCGACGCTTCAGATGTCGTTGACGCGGGGCGCGACCGAACCCCGACAGGTGACCCGCACCATGGAGGGCATCGGGTCCGAAGAGGGCTGTCGCCCGGGGCCGGAGCTTGAGCTGTGGGTGCAACTGGAGGTGGACATCTCGGAAGGAGAGGCGGTCGGGGCCGCGGAGGTGCCCATCTATGTCACAGCGCTCGACCTGACTGGGATCTACCTGGAGGACGTAAATGTGCCGCTCACCTTGAGTGGAAGCTACGAGGCGGCGGCGCACGAAGAGATGCGGGCCGAGTGGCATGTGGATACCTCCATCGTAGGAGTGGAGTTCATCCCGCATGATCTGTGGCTCGAAGGGGAAGTGGACATCCAAGGGGAGGTGCGAGGAGAGGACGCTTCGGGAGTGTCGGCCTGGTGGCGCGGCCACTGGGGCGCTCCAGAGTCCCTGTAAAGTGCCAGCCGTTCAACGCAACACCACCACCACGTACGCAGCCACCTCCCTTCATCGCGCGACGCGCCTGCAGAAGGGAGGTGGCCGTCGATTCTCTCCAGCACCTCCTCGGATCCGCTCGCCGCGCTACGGATAGTTGTCAGGAGACCCCATCATGAGAAAGCTGACTATACTCCTCGTCTGCCTTCCGGTAGGGTGCATCAGCTC
>CAZKWG010000968.1:0-2623 GCA_964556105.1 uncultured Enterobacterales bacterium
GGCTTGTCGTCCATCGCCGCGGCCAGCAGCTCGCCGATGCGGGCGTCGTCCAGGCCCTTGCCCTCGCCGGGATCCCAGGTGACGCCGAGCGCTGCGGCGCCGTTGAAGGCCGCCCAGGTGTTGGTCGCCACGACGGCGACGGCCTCGTGGCCCTCGATGGGGAAGACGTCCAGCACGCCCGCCACCTTGCGCGCCGCGGCGTCGTCCATCGAGACCAGCGTGCCGCCGTGGTGCGGACAGGCGACCACGGTGGCGAAGACCATGCCGTCCACCTTGACGTCCACGCCGAAGAGGGCGCTGCCGTCCACTTTGGACGGGAGGTCCAGGCGCGGGGGCGAGGTGCCCAGCAGCTTGAACTGCGAGGGGTCCTTCAGCGTCGGCGTCCTGGGCGGCTTCAGGGTGGAGGCCTCGGCGGCCAGCTCGCCGTAGGTGGCGCGGCGATCGCCGCAGATCACCGCCCCGGCCTCGGTCCGGCACTCGGCGGGGTCTACGTCCCAGCGGATCGCCGCGGCCTCGACGAGCATGGCCCGCGCGGCGGCGCCGGCCTCGCGCAGCTTCAGCCAGTAGCCGCGCACAGAGAGGCTCCCGCCGGTGAGCTGCGCCTCGCCCGGGTACTCCACGTTGGGGTGGCGATAGGGTTTGCCCTCCGGCGCGCTCTCGACGCGCACGGTCTGCCAGTCCATGTCCAGCTCTTCGGCCAGCAGCATGGGCAGGCTGGTGTAGACGCCCTGGCCCATCTCGGCCGCGCCCATGCGCAGGGTGACCGTGCCGCTCTCGGCGATCTCGATCCAGGCGTTCAGGCGGCTCGCGCCGGCGGCCGACGGCGCGGCACCCAGCGCGATGGTGTTGTCGTTGGGCAGCTCGTGCCGGCAGCCGAGGGCGAAGCCCAGCAGCAGCCCAGAGCCAGAGCCCATCAGCTCGCGGCGGGAGAGGTTGACGATGGACATCAGAGGGCTCCCTTCTCGTCGCCGGAGGCGGGGGCGGGGACCTCGAGAGGCGCGGGCGGCGGCACCGGCGCGACCGCGAGGGACGCGATGGCGCCGCGGATGCGCGCGTAGGTCGCGCAGCGGCAGAGGTTGGTCATCCAGGCGTCCACCTGCTCCCCGCTGGGGTTCGGGTTCTGCGAGAGCAGGGCGCTGGCCGCCATGAGCTGGCCGCTCTGGCAGTAGCCGCACTGCGGGACCTGGTGCTCGATCCAGGCCTTCTGGACGACGTGGTTCAGTCCTTCGATGGTTGTGATCTTTCGATCCATCACAGCGACGACCGGCAGCACGCAGCTCCGCGTCGGCGCCCCGTCAAGGTGCACCGTGCAGGCGCCACACTGGCCCACGCCGCAGCCGAACTTCGTGCCGGTCAGGCCGCACACGTCGCGCAGCACCCACAAGAGCGGCATGTCCTCGGGGACATCGACCGTGCGCTGTTCGCCGTTGATCAGCAGCTCCATCAGAGTCTCCTTCGCATGGCCCGGTGTTGAATCCCGGCCTCCTCGAATTCAGGTCCCTCGGCCTGATAGCCGAGGCGCTCGTAAAACGGGACGACCTGCAGCTGGGCGTTGAGGTGGACCTCCTCGAAGCCCTGCGCGCGCGCCACGTCCTGGAGCGTGCGCATGAGCAGATCGCCGATGCCCAGTCCGCGCATCGCCGGCAGCACGGCGACGCGCTCCGCTTTGGCGTGGTCATCGACCTGCCGGAGCCGCGCGGTGCCCACCGGCGTCCAGCGCTCGCCGTCGAAGCGCTCGGCCAGCAGGTGCGTACACTGGGGGTCGAGGCCGTCCACCTCGAGCTCGGCGGGGACCGCCTGGCCTTGGATGAAGACGATGGCGCGGATCTCCAGGGCGGAGTCCAGGTCACAGGGGGCGTCAACGACGCGAACCACGGTCTCAGCCATCGGTCAACTCCAGCTCCACCAGCAGAGAACCGGCGTCTACCTGGGCACCTATCGCGGCGTAGACGGCGCGTACAGACCCGGCGACGGCGGCGCGCAGGGTCTGCTCCATCTTCATCGCCTCCAGCACCAGCAGGACGTCGCCCCTGGCGACCCGGTCGCCCACCGACACGCGGAGCTGAGCGACGCGCCCAGGCATCGGGGCGCGGACCTGACCAGAGCCCTGCTCCTCGCGCTCCGTCGGGTCCGGCAGGTCGGGGAGCAGGGTGAGCTGTAGCGAGACGCGCGGGGTGTGGACCCAGGCGGCGTCGCCAGCGAGGACCAGCGGCGTCGGGCGGGCGAGCCCGTCGATCTCCAGCAGGAGTGGATCTGCGGAGAGGACGCGCACCGTCACGCCGTCGACCTCCAGCGTGGTCGCGTCGAGCACGCGGTAGCGCAGCTCGTGCTCCTCCTCCCCCTGACGCAGTCGGGCGATCTGCGGGCGTAACGGGTTGTTTCGCCAGCCGGACGGGATCCCGGGGAGGGGGGCCTGCGCGCGTCGGCGCAGCCAGTCGGCGACCACCACGGCGACGCGGGCGTCGCGATCGCGGGCCGCGTCGGGCCGCGGGAGGAGCGCGTCGGCATGCTGGTCGAGGAAGTGGGTATGGATGTTACACGCCTGGAATTCCGGGTGCTCCAGCACGGCGATCAGCTGCGCGCGGTTGTTCGGCAGCCCGAGCACGACCGCCCGCTCCAGGCC
>CAZKWG010000969.1:0-2611 GCA_964556105.1 uncultured Enterobacterales bacterium
CGCGCACTGGGGCCCCTGTCTGGCGCGCCTGGAGGGCCAGGAGGCGCAGGTGGGCGCGCTCTGGATGCCGAGGATTCGAGAATATTACTACTTCGAACGGGGCCTTGGCGCTTTTCGCAACGGCGCTCCCCTCCCCCCGCTGACCGCGCGCGGCGCGCCCGGCCGCCTGTCCGTGCTCTACGTGCCCTCACGGCTGCACGCCGGAGCGCGCCTGGACTGGCCAGGAAAGCTACGTTGTCTGGGGTCGATCGCCGCGCACCTGGCGCTGGTCGCCGCGGGCTGCGCCTCCGCGGTGCTCGTGCCCGCGGGCTGGCAACACTGGGATACCGCGCTGGGGCTCGCCTTGATAGAGGGCGTCGGCGGGAGCGCCATGCTCCCCGACGGCCAACGTCTGGACCTTTCGCGACACGGGGGACTCCCGTTCGCGGCCGGCGCCCCCGACGCCCTGGCCTGGTTGTCAGCCCCCGGTCGGATCGTCCTGGACCGACCTGACCTTTCCGCGCGACAGCGCAACATGCCCTGAGGTCTTCATGTCCGAGCGCCATTCCAACCCCGACGAAGCGCTCCAGTCGCCCTCGGAGCTCGTGGACGAGGAAGGGAACGCCCTCGGAGATCGGGAGCGTGGCGGCAGGGCGCTCGTCCCCGCGCTCACCCCGTCCTCGGGCGTCTCGCGGCGGGACGATCTGCTCTCGGCCTATCTGGCCGAGGTGCGGCGCCACCCGCTGCTCGACCCGGAGGAGGAGCGGAAGCTGGCCATCCGCTACACCGAGACGGGCGACCGCGAGGCCGCCCAGCGGCTGGTGACGGCGAACCTCCGCCTGGTCGTGAAGCTGGCCTTCCAGTACCACCGACAGTGGTCGAACGTCCTGGACCTGATCCAGGAGGGCAACGTCGGGCTGGTCGAGGCCCTGTCCCGCTACGATCCGTACCGCGGCATCCGCTTCTCCAGCTACGCGCAGTACTGGATTCGCGCGATGATTCTTCGCTTCCTGATGGACAACTACCGGCTGGTGCGCCTGGGCTCGACGCGGCACGGGCGCAAGCTGTTCTTCCAGCTTCAGAAGGAGCGCGAGCGGCTGATCCGCGAGGGCATCTCGCCGAGCACGCGAGCCCTGGCGGAGGCGCTCGACGTGCCGGAGGAGGAGGTGGTCAACGTCGAGCGCCACCTCTCGGCCCCGGCCCTCTCGCTGCATGCGCCGGTGGGCAGCGCCGAGGGCCGCCCGCTCTCGGAGATCGTGCAGGACGAGGACCACCAGGACCCGGAGGAGGCCTTCGCCAGCACGGAGCTGGGCGGGGTCGTGCAGGAGAAGCTGCATGCCTTCGCCGAGACGCTCACGGACGAGCGCGAGCGGGCGATCTGGGAGAAGCGCCTCGTGGCGGCCGACCCGGCCAGCCTCTCCGACCTCGGCGACGCCTTCGGGGTGAGCAAGGAGCGGATCCGCCAGGTGGAGTCGCGCATCAAGCGGCGCCTGAAGGAGTTTCTCATTGACGA
Source organism: uncultured Enterobacterales bacterium (assembly GCA_964556105.1). GTDB lineage: Bacteria > Myxococcota_A > UBA796 > UBA796 > CAZKWG01 > CAZKWG01. The sequence goes on from CAZKWG010000969.1 coordinate 1,493, forward strand.
GATGGGAGACGAGATCGACTTTGAGTTCGAGGTCCCCGAAGATTGATCCCCATCCTCCAGATCCTCGGCCGCGCGCTGCGCAGGCTCACCGTCCCCGCCAGCGCCGCGCCCGGTCCTGACCCCTCCGAGCGCGCCGCGCTGGCCGTGATCGCCGCGGTGGGGTTGCCTGGATCGACCTCGGGCCACGTCGAGGCCGCGCGCCAGGGTCTGCTCAGCGCCCGCGCCACCACGCGCGAGGGCGCCGTGCTCCTGGAGGCCGCGCGCTTCATCGGCAGCTGCGCCAGCGGAGAGCCCGCCGAGGGCCGCGCCCTGGGCCGAGCCGCCGAGCGCCTGCTGGAGGCGGACGGCGTCCCGGATGGCAACCCGGACGAGGTCGCCCGCGCGCTGCTGGCCCTGGCCCTGGCCCGCGCCTGGGCCGCTCGCCGCGCGATCACCCCCTCGCTCGAGGCCGACGCTGCGCTGGTGACCGGCTCCGACGCCCTGTTTCGGCTGCAAGGCGAGCAGGAGGCCCTGCCCGGCCCGCGCGCGTCGCCCGTCATCCCCCTCCTGCCCAGCGCGACCCCCGTCTCCTGGACGCTCTACGACTGCGCCCTGGCCTGGGGGCTGGTCCAGGGCGCGCCCGCCTCAGTGGCCGACCCTCTGGTGGCGAGCCTCACCGGCCGCGCCGCGGAGTGTGTGCCCCAGCCGCTCGCCGGAGATCGCTGGGCGCTGTGGAGCTGGCGCGAGACGGGGCTGGCCGTGGGCCACACGCGGATGCTCAAGCGCCCGGGACGGGTCTTCCTCGACGCGCGTCAGGGCTATCTGCAGTGGGATCTCCCCGGGCTCCCTGTCCTCAAAGGTGGCGTCGAGCCCGGCGGATCGCTCGCGGTCTCGCGCGTGGACGGGCGCAAGCTGCGCATGATCGCCGAGACGAAGGACGCGCGCTGGCGTCGCGACGTGCTGGCCCAGGGCACCCGGCTGATCGTCAAAGACGCGGGAATACAACAAGTCCGTTTTATTGTTCCTACGTTTGATTACTCCCGGAGCCCCGACGGATGGACGGGCCGCGGCGACGGCCTCAGCCTGGAGATCAAGGTTGACGCAGGATGGCGTTGGACGCTGGACGGCGGGACGCTGACG